>JABDQS010000267.1 GCA_013042125.1 Eudoraea sp. | reverse complement strand
ATCATCTACAATACTGTCTTTGCATTTTAAAACCAATTCAAAGAAGAAGGAACTTCCTTTACCTTCCTGACTTTTCAACTGTATCTTACTATCAAAGAGGCCGAGCAGACTTTTCACAATGGTAAGTCCTAGTCCGGTACCTCCGTATTCCCGGTTGATCTGGATGGAGCCCTGTTCAAAGCTGTCAAAGATGTGTTGTTGCTGTTCATGAGAGATCCCTATGCCGTTGTCTTTTACTTCAAAATAAACAGTAACATTTTCCTCTTCTTTTTTCACTAATTTGGCGATGAGGGTTACTTGTCCATTCTTTGTGAACTTAATGGAGTTACCAATAAGGTTGATAAAGATCTGAGACAATTTCAAGGGGTCACTCATCAAATGCTGAGGAATCTCATCATCATATTCCAGTACAATTTTGGTTTTGTTCTCCTTTGCACTTTGTTGTAAGGAATCGATCACTTCACTGAGGATCTTTTTCAGGTAAAAATCTATGCTCGAGGGTTCTAATTTATCGGCATCAATTTTATTGATCTGTAAAATATCATTGATGAAATTCAAAAGGTAGTCTCCTGAGAATTTCAGGGATTTTAAATGTTCCTTTTGATTTTCACTGGGATTTTCTTCCAGCAGCAGGTGCGTGAGCCCGGTAACCGCGTAGAGAGGGGTTCTAAGTTCATGACTAACAGTAGACAAGAAGTTTGTCTTTGCTTCCATTGCCTGAACGGCTGCATCCCGTGCGGCTTGTAACTCTTTATTCTTGGTCTGTAACAGGTCGTTTGTTTTTAATTTGATCTGGTTGTTCCTGTACAGTGAAACTGCCAACAATGAAATGATAGTAAGGAATGCCGAGGTTAGGATAGCGGTTATTTCGGATCGGTTCGCCGATTCACTTAAAGCTTCAATACGGTCATCCTGCCTGTTGATCTCTTTCTTCGCCTCCTCCATTGCCAGTTTATCAGCCTTGTTGGTTTCAGCCTTAATCTTTTCCAGCGTAAAGATGGAGTCTTTAACTTTTACAATGCTTTCTTTGTATTGAAGCGCCAGTTTATAATTTGAGCGCATTTCATTGGCGGTAGCCAGATATTCATAGGCCCGAAGCAATTCAATGTTAAAATTATTGGCTCTGGCCAGTTCAACGGCATTCAAGCCATTTTTGATGCTTTCTTCATAATTTTCCGTAAGAATATTAAGATCTGCAAGACCCAGATACGCCCTTGTAGTTAAATAGGCCCTTTCAATATCGTCTGTGTTAACAACCAGTGAATTAAAACTTACAGCCGCCTTTTCATAATCCTCAATACTTATATAAATAAGTCCTTCCAGAAGTAGCATGTTGTTTAGGAGGTTGCGATCATTACTCAGAGTCTTGGCGTCCTCTAATCTTCGCATGGCAGCAAAATTCAGATCGGAGTTGTAAAGAAGCATTGCTTCAACATATTTGTAATATCCTTCGCCCCGCGGATACGCAGTATAGCTTTCTAGTAATTTGGCAGCACGCGCTAGGAAGAACTCCGCATTATTTATGTCTCCTCTCTGCAGGTTCAGAAGGGCAAATCGATGATACGTATCTATGATACCCTTTTCATCCAAGCTATTCTCTGCCAGTGTTCGAGCTTCAGAGAGCACATCCAATGCCTGTTCCAACTTATCCTGATTCTTGTAGGTAGTATAGACGGCGAAGAATTGTGACAGCTTTTCGTCTATGTTATCTGAATTTTGGGACCAAAGGGGTGTTAAACACCAAAAAAGCCCCAAGAAGAGCAGTATTTTAATACTTTTTTTATGTGGTCTTAAAAATATCAAATGTAATTTTTACGTTCCAACAGTTGTATTACATCAATTATTCTACTGCTATACCCGGTTTCATTGTCATACCATCCTATGACCTTCACCATTTTTCCGAGAACGGAAGTCATCTGAGAATCAAACGTACAGGAATAGTAACTATTGTTTATATCTATAGAAACTATAGGGTCTTTCGTATAAAAAAGTACGTTTTTTAGTTCATTTTCGGCAACTTGTTCAAAAGTATCATTTATTTCCTGAATGGTTGTATCTTTTTTTAAGTTGAGCGTAATGTCTGTCAATGAGCCATTTGGGACAGGAACACGTATCCCGCAACCTCCAATTACATCAGAGAGATCGGGAAATATTCGTGTAAGGGCCTTGGCCGCACCCGTAGTTGTCGGAATAATAGATTGGCCCGCCGCCCTGGCTCTCCTAAGATCTCTATGTGGCCTGTCATGCAGGCTCTGATCAGAGGTGAAAGAATGTACCGTGGTAATATAGGCCTGTTCCACGCCCCAGTGGTCATGCAGTACCTTAATCATTGGTGCTGCATTGTTGGTAGTACAGGAGGCATTGGAGATAATATGGTCCGAAGCTGTTAGAATATCATCATTTACCCCAAATACGATCATTTTAATGTCCTCATCGATTGGCGGAACTGCCAGTATCACTTTTTTTGCACCATTTTTTAAATGGTGATCCAAAGCAGGTTTTGATTTGAATTTTCCGGTGGCCTCCACCACAATGTCTACCTTTCCGGCCTTCCAGTCTATATTTTTCGGAAGTTCTTGTTGTTGTGTGGAAATTCCTTCTCCATTGACAATGATTGCGTTCTCCTCAAAAGTTACTTCTTGTTGAAAGGGGCCGTGAATGCTGTCGTATTTCAGTAAATGAGCCAGTGTTCTGCTATCAGCAAGGTCGTTTATAGCAGTAACTCTGATATTGGGATGTCCATGTAAAAGACGGAAGAGTGTCCTGCCAATGCGACCAAAACCATTGATGCCAATATTTACTGTTCTCATAGGCTATTAGATCCCAACTATCCAGAATAAATCTCACGTAAGTCTAAAAAACTAACGTTTTTATGTTATAGTATATGCTTATGTGCTTTATAAGAAGAGCGCACCAGAGCACCACTTTCCACATGCCTGAATCCCATTTCTAATCCAAGGGTCTCGTATTTTTTGAATTGTTCAGGGGTTATAAATTCTTTAACCGGCAAATGTTTCTTGGAAGGCTGAAGGTATTGCCCAATGGTAACTACGTCTACATTGGCTTTCCGGAGATCTTTCATTGTATCTATAACTTCCTCCTCCAATTCTCCAAGACCTAACATGATTCCAGATTTTGTCCGGTTCACGCCTGCTTCTTTTAAGTATCTTAAGACCTCCAGACTGCGTTCATATTTAGCCTGGATCCGCACTTCTCTGGTTAATCTCTTAACGGTTTCCATATTATGAGATACTACTTCCGGGGCTACGTCAACAATTCTGTCCAGGTGGCGTTCAATTCCTTGAAAATCGGGGATAAGGGTTTCAAGCGTGGTCCCGGGATTCATTCTTCGGATCGCTTTTACTGTTTCTGCCCAAATAATTGACCCCATATCCTTTAGATCGTCCCGATCAACAGAGGTTACAACGGCATGTTTTATGCCCATGATCTTAATAGATCTTGCTACCTTTTCGGGTTCTTCCCAGTCCACTTGTTCGGGCCTCCCTGTTTTAACGCCACAAAAGCCACAGGAGCGCGTACATACATTTCCCAGGATCATAAATGTAGCGGTTCCTTCGCCCCAGCATTCACCCATATTAGGACAACTACCTGACGTACATATCGTATGCAGATCGTATTTATCCACCAAACTTCGTAATTGGGTGTATTTCTTACCGGTTGGAAGCTTTACCCTCAACCAATTCGGTTTTCGTTTCGGGGCCGTTGTATTAGCTACGGTTTCTAGGCTCATAGTAAATTTTTATGCAAATATACGAACAAAAATAATCGAAATTTTCCGGCTTCACAGCGGTACCTACTGCGACTTAATGATCTCAGCCAGAAGTTTTTTGGCTCTCAGAAGTTTAACCTTAATATTATTGATAGGCTCACCTAATTCTTCTGCAATAGCAGCATATGAGAGTTCTCTGAAATATCGGAGATTAATCACCTCCTGGTAATGAGGTTTTAATTTTTTAATGTGTGACAGGAGATTTGCCAGGTTTTGCTCAATGATCAACTGGTCCTCGGCAGTTGGAGCATCATCTAATACTTCTTTGATCACCTCCTGATTTCTGGGAGAATTATGATGAATTACATTTCTTTTCCGTTTTCTGATCATGTCTACATGCAGGTTCTTGGAAATGGTAAATAACCAGGTCTTAAACTCATAGGCATCGTCGTAGCTGTGAATTTTATCGAATGCCCTGGAAAATGTCTGTATGGTGATATCTTCCGCATCATTCTCATTTTTGGTGCGGACAAGCTGAAACCCATAAACTTCATTCCAATAGGTGTCTAGCAGATTACTAAATGCAATTTGACTACCGGCTTTGGCTTTTTCTATGGTTTCCTTCATTTAGCGGGATGAGGTTTCCAGAATAGATTGTTAACTAAGGTAAGCGAATTTGTATACAGATATTGATTAGAACCCAACGTTTTCTTTCTTACAATCCTGTTCTTCGGGAAGTTTTCCGCACATTCCACAGGGTTCCCCATTTTCATTTAAAAATGGACTTTGGCTGGCGCAGGTACCTGCAAATTTACCATCTTTTTGTGCCCAGATCTTGATGGCGATCCCAGCAAACGCAAGGGCTAACAGACCTATGGTTAATAATACTAGCTTCATGTTTCAACTTTGTACAAAGATATAAAAAATAAGCCCCAACAAAGGGGCTTATAAATATTATCTAAGGGTATACCATCAGTATTTTATATTGGCAACTATGTTCTGTACCGTAGGGCTATTATTACCTCCGGTAGGCTCAATGGTGATGTAACTAATGGCGTTTTTGCCGTAAGGAAGTGGTAATAAGCGATCTCTATCTTCAATTTTCTTAATGATCCCCAAGTTTACCATTTCTCCATTTACCTCTGCCCACATCTGATAGACCTTATCTTCGGGCAAGTTGGGCAGACTACGTACATTGATATAAGATAACTTCTTAACTGGATTTACATAGGCCACTGCTTTCAGGTCTTTTGCCTTGGCATTGCCATTTACATAGAATTTCTTGGTTTGCGGATTGTTTAAAACAATGAACTGATTTCTCACATCTTCCAATTGCTGTTTCATATCAGCCTCCAAATTCTGGATCCTGTTATTCACAATAGTATTTTCATTCTTCAAACTCTTGTTCTGGTCCCAGAAGAAATAGGAAGAACCGGCAAAAATAAATGCAGTAACACTTGCTGCAATAGCAAATCTTCTGAACTTTCTCCTGCCAATATCCTGAGATCTAATTCGTTTTAGGATCTTCGCTTTTAATCCCTCAGGTGATCTGAGAGAATGCAAACGGGCAAAAATTTCAAGATTTTCCTGGAGCTCTTCAAAGTTTTTCCTCACCTCCGGATACATTACAATATATCGCTCTACCCGCGAGGTCTCTTCCCGTGAGGTATTACCTAAAAGGTATTTCTCCAGGAGATCCGATTCTAAAAACAATTTTATCTTTTCTTTCATGATGCTAAAGTTAATAGGGCTAACAAGACAAGCGCACTACCATATATTTTCTTTAATTCCCGCAATCCAATTTTTAACCTGGATTTGATCGTTCCCAAGGGAATATCTAATTCATCGCTGGCCTCTTGTTGCGTCATTCCCTGAAAGAAAAGTGCATCTAAAACGATTTGATACTTACTTTCAATCTTTGCAAGGTTTTCTTGAATGTCGATGAATTCGGGCCTTATGCCGTCAACTCCTATTTTATATACGTTCGAAACGTCTATTTGGATTTCTTTATCGGTTTTGGTTTTTGTACTACGCAATTTATCAATAGCAGTATTCCTGGTAATTCGGAACAACCATGTAAATAGTTTGGCCTTCGTTGGATCATAGGAATCAGATTTTTTCCAGATTTTTACAAAGCTCTCTTGCACTATGTCCTGGGCCAATTCTTCATCCTTTACAACCTTATAGGCAACACCAAAAAGGGTATCGCCATAATGATCATATAAGAGCGAAATAGCCTTATCATTGCGTTCCTTCAATAATTCAACAATATGTTTTTCAAGAAGTATGCTCATTGTTGGATCGAGATATTAAGAAATACCCCCGGGGCATCCAAAAATATCATTTGTTGCGTATATAGTGGAAACGCTAATTTATAAAATTGATTCTTAAATAAACGGGATCTCAGATTTAATTAGATAATTGCACAACTGGTTATTGTGCCTTTAGTTTTTGGTTAGTTTGGTTTGAAACGACCCTCGGATACACATTATTCGGGGGTTATTTTTACCTAAAGATCAAATGTATACTGCAAGAGTGGTAACGACGACAAACCAGTAGGATCTATCGCTAATTGGTCCGAAGGTCAAGAGCATCAAAGAACATTCACTTCGGGTACTATGGCTATTCCAAAGGTATTTTTAACGGTCTCTTGAATTTGTTGAGCGAGTCTCAGTATTTCGGCCCCGGTGGCTTTTCCATGATTGACGAGTACCAGCGCCTGATGTTCGTGAACTCCAGCATCGCCTCGCCTCATACCTTTAAATCCGCAGGTATCTATCAGCCATGCAGCCGGGATCTTTATTTCATCATCAGCAACTTTATACGAAGGCATATTGGGATAACTCAGCTGTAGTTTTTCATAGGTATTGGTATTGACTACAGGGTTCTTAAAAAAGCTGCCACTATTCCCCAGTATTGCGGGGTCTGGAAGTTTTTGCTGCCTGATTCTAATCACCGCCCCGGAAATGTCCTGTATGGTTGGATGCAGCACTTTTGCCTTTTCCAATTCTGTTGAGATAGTACCATAGCCTTTATGCAGACTGTGATTTTGGGAAGTTAGCCTGAAGGTTACTGAAGTAATTACAAACCTTCCCTTTCCCTCATGTTTAAAGTAGGAATCCCTGTATCCAAATTTGCAATCCTCGAGCGAAAATGTATGCTGGGTTTGCGTGGCTATGTCCATAACCTCACAACTAACAAAATGATCTTTTAATTCCACGCCATAGGCCCCGATATTTTGAATAGGTGCGCTGCCAACGCTTCCCGGAATCAATGAGAGATTTTCGAGTCCGCCCAGGTCGTGTTCTAAGGTCCAGAGAACAAGATCGTGCCAATTCTCACCGGCCATTATTTTGATCACGGTATGACCATCATCCCTGCTGACCACCTCTTTTCCTTTAAGGCTAATAAGGATAACCAGCAGATCCAGATCTGCTGTCAGTAGCATATTACTTCCACCACCTAAAATCAATTTTCCTGGATAGGATTTTTGCTTCAATACCCAGGCCAATTCATCTATGGAGGTAACCTCTGCAAAATAACGGGCTTTGACATTTATGCCAAAGGTATTGTAGGGTTGTAAGGAGACATTTTCCTGTATTTTCAAATCTTAGAATATGTTTTAAGTGCTTCCTTTAGAATGGCAACCGCCCTAATGAGCTGCTCTTTCTCAAGAACATAGGCGATCCTTATTTGATTTTTTCCTAAACCTTCGGTGGCATAGAATCCAGCCGCCGGAGCAACCATAACGGTCTTTCCGTTCACCTCAAATTTCTCTAACAACCACTGGGCAAAATGATCCGCATCTTTTATAGGCAGCTCAACGATGCAATAAAAAGCCCCGTGGGGCCTGGCGATCTTAATACCTTTTATCTCAGAGAGCTCTTGTATGAGAATATTCCTTCGTTCCACATATTCTTCAATGACTGCATCGAAATACGATTGTGGCGTGTCCAAGGCGGCTTCACTGGCAATTTGCGCATAGGTTGGAGGCGATAGTCGGGCCTGGGCAAATTTTAAAGCTGCCCGGATAACAGATTTGTTCCTGGTCACCAAAAAACCGATACGGGCACCGCACATACTATATCTTTTAGATACGGAGTCTACTACTATGGTGTGATCGTCCAAACCGGATTCCTGCAATATTGAATAATGTTGGGCGCCATCATATGCAAATTCACGATATACTTCGTCTGCCACAAGAAAGAGATCGTACTTTTTTACCAGTGCAGCTAATTTTTGAATCTCATCCTTTGTGTATAAATAACCGGTTGGGTTTCCAGGGTTGCATATCAGGATAGCTTTGGTTCTTGGGGTAATACAGGCTTCAAAGGCTTCAATAGGAGGCAGGGCAAAATTATCCTCGATTTTAGAGACTACCGGTACTACATTAATGCCTGCGGCAATTGCAAAACCGTTATAATTCGCGTAAAATGGTTCCGGAATGATGATCTCATCTTCAGAATCAGCTATACTTCCCATTGCAAAAGCGAGTGCTTCAGAACCTCCGGTAGTAACAATGATATCCTTGTGGGTTACCTGTATATTGTGCTTTGCGTAGTATTGAGCCACCTTTTTTCTGTATTGGTCGGTCCCTTCCGTTCTGCTATAGGAAAGCACTTCAATGGTATTGTTCTTTACCGCATCCAGGGCTACTTGAGGTGTTTTAATATCTGGTTGTCCAATATTCAGGTGGATAACCTCAACACCTCTTTCTCTGGCATCTTCTGCAAAGGGAACTAACTTTCTAATAGGGGATTCGGGCATGGAACGCCCTTTCTTTGAAATAGAAGGCATTGTGGATAAATTTTAAGCAAAAATGGGAAATACTAGTGGACAAAACAACAGTGCATAGCTTTATTATTTACGAATAAAAGGAATGTTAAAAACAGAGCAACCCTTATAATATATTCGTATCTTAAGGGAGTAATCGTTTAAATCACAATATTTTGCGTCCTCAGTGCTGGTATATAATGCTTTTTTTGTTCTGCTTTTCTTTTTCAGGAATTGCACAGAAATTCATATTGCCGGAAGGGGTTAAATCTCAAAAAGTACGTTTTCAGCTTATTAACAACCTCATCGTCATCCCCCTTGAGATCAATGATGCAAAACTCAATTTTATATTGGATTCCGGGGTAAGTAAACCTATCCTCTTTAACCTGTCTAATCAGGATTCTATTCAATTAAAGAATGTTTCAGAAATAAGCATCAATGGACTGGGAGCCGGTGAACCTATCAAAGCATTGAATTCTATCGGGAATAGTTTTAAGCTAAAGAAAATAAGGAATAATAACCAGCAACTCTTTGTAGTTCTCGACAAGGATATAAATTTCTCCCCATCGCTGGGAATACCTATACACGGTATCATAGGTTTCGATCTGTTTCGCGACTTTGTTGTGGATATTAACTATAGCAATAAATCGATCAAATTCATAGATCCCAAATATTACAAAAATAGGTCTGTTGGGAAAAATGAGACATTATCTCTGACCATAATAGACAGAAAGGCGTATGTAGATGGCGAAGTAAGTTTTAATGATGAGGAAAATGTTCCGGTTAAATTACTCGTAGATACAGGGAGTAGTGATGCTGTATGGTTATTTCAGGACCTGGACAAAGGAATAAATGTTCCCCCCAAGCACTATGTTGACTATTTGGGCAAAGGTCTTAATGGTAATATTTTTGGTAAAAGAACTAAAGTAAGCAGCGTTAAACTAGGAAAATACCTTTTCAAGAATGCAAAAGCGGCATTTCCGGACATGTATTCCTTCAGCAGCGTAAAAGATCATGGGGACAGGAACGGTACCGTTGGCGGGGAAATACTCCGAAGATTTAACATTGTCTTCAATTATTCTGAAAATAAGATCCACTTCAGGAAAAACAGCAATTTTGGAGATCCCTTCAGATTTAATATGAGCGGTGTGGAATTACAACACAACGGGGTCCGGTATATTGCAGAGCGCATCACAGACTCAAGAGGCGTAGTGAGAAACGATGAACGTTCCTTTGGAGATGTTCAGATACTTATGGAAAACAGAACACGCCTGAGTTTGGTCCCTGAGATCATTGTTTCAGGAATCAGAGCAGGTAGCCCGGCAGATGAGGCAGGCCTTAGGGAAGGAGATATCATCCTGGCAATTAATGGCAAGCGTATCCATAAATATAAGCTGCAGGAGGTATTGAATATGATCAATGAAAAAGAAGGTAAAAAAGTGCGCGTACTTATAGAGCGCTACAATAAAGACTTAACGTTCTCCTTTACTTTAAAAGATGTTTTCAAACAAAAACCCTGACATTTCTGCCAGGGTCTTTTTAATAATGTATTTTCTTGTAACTATTATTTTCCGTCAATGGCTTTTACTTCGCCCTTGATCTTCAGAACCTTTGTGGGAGTATCAGCATTGGAAATTACAGTAATTGCCTTTCTGATAGGACCAACTCTGTTAGTATCATATTTAACTTGAATTTCACCAACTTGGCCAGGCAAAATAGGCTGCTCAGGTTTTTTTGGAATAGTACATCCACAACTGGAGCTTACCTTGCTGATTATCAAAGGAACTTCACCTGTATTGGTAAATTCGAAAACACGAATACCGTCGCTTCCTTTTTCAATTTGACCATAGTCTACGGTCTCAGCTTTAAACTGAATTTTTGCCGTTTTTTCTTGAGCTTGCAGGCTAAGAGCCATAAGGCCCATAAATAATACTACTACTATTTTTTTCATTACTTTACTTTTTGAGGAATCTCAAATGTAGCATATTTGCATCAACATCCAAAATTCTTTTGTTATCTACTAACGTTACTTATTTTTGTTTCGTATTTAATTTAAGGATTTTAGCCCTTTTTAAATGAGACTTGGGCTTCTGTTTTAATAGAAACCAGGATTTCAACCCTAATTAGACAAGAATCATACCAAATATGGACATCCCTTCAAAATATGAACCTCAGAAGATAGAAGACAAATGGTATGAGTATTGGTTGGAACACCAGTATTTCAGGTCCTTACCAGATGATCGGGAGCCCTATACCATTGTTATTCCGCCCCCGAATGTTACCGGGGTATTGC
>JABDQS010000173.1 GCA_013042125.1 Eudoraea sp. | reverse complement strand
GTACCTTGGGCAATACGTATTGTCTTAGTGGTTATATGATCACTGCATCGGGAAAAACCCTGCTCTTTAGTTTTATGAATAACCATTTTATGGCTCCTACTGCAACTATTAAAACACAGATTGAGCAGGTGCTGGAGACCATCAGGGATTCCTATTGATGCAACTGTTTACAAAAGTTTTTGAACGGCAGCATATTGCAAGAGCATAATGGTCTTTGCATCTTTGATCATCCCATCTTGTATCATCTTCAGGGCATCGGTCATTGGCATCTCCAGTACCTCAATATTTTCAGTTTCATCCTCTACACCTCCCCCAGCACCTATTTTCATGGAATCATCGTAGGCCGCTATAAAAAAGTGCATGATCTCTGTAACAGCACCCGGTGACATATAGGCCTCATATATCTTCTGTACCTCTTTCACCCGAAAACCTGTTTCCTCTTCCACTTCCTTTTGGATACAACTAACCGGATCCATATCATCCAACACGCCGGCACAGACCTCAATCATCATACCTGTTGTGTTCTGGTTTACATATGTTGGCATCCGGAACTGTCTGGTAAGGATCACCGTCTTTTTTTCAGTATTGTATAACAAAATAGAAGCTCCGTTCCCTCTGTCGTAGGATTCTCGCTGCTGTGTTTCCCAACTACCATCCTCTTTATGATAGTCATAAGTATACCGGTTGAGGGTATACCATTGATCAGACAATACTTCTTTCCTGATATTTTTAATACTTCCGTTTTTCAAACTACTAAATTTTATGGACTGCTTTGATAATACTCCGTGGAATAATTATGGCTATTGCGAGACATTTAAACCGAAATAGCTGTATTCAAATATCGTCTAAAAGGAAGCATTTCCAGATATACTTCAATTACAACATCCTGAAAGTCCGGATGCAGAACCGTTTCCTCAGAAACAGTATGCACAACGGCAAATGTTTTATTTCGCAACAAATCTATATGTATATGGTCTTTGGAAAAGCCTTTGGGGGCAGTTTTAAGTTGTTCATCTTTATACAAGCCTCCAAAGGTCTTTTTAAACGAAGGTTTTTGTAAAATAGCAACCAAGCGCTCACCATCGTAGTCTATGGCCTCCCTCAAACTTCTCAAGGTTTTGGGATCTGGCCTCCACAATCCGCCTGCCAGCATGGATCCATGGATGCCTATCTCAATGTAGAAATCACCGGTGTTGGGAGCTTTGTCCAGCCCTGCCCCAAAATGGTCCTTGTATACGGGTTTATTAGGGTGAAACATCAGGTTATTATTGATCCTGTTGATTCCTTTTCTTCCCGGGGTATTATAGTACTCCGGATCTAATTCAGTTAAACGAATATTCAAAATATCGAGCCACTGAATATATTCATTGCGAAGTTTGTGGTAAGATCTTCGGTGGCGGTCCATCCAGTCCTTGGAATTGTTTTGGTCCAAGTCGCGCAAAAAAAGGAATAGCTCTTTAAAGTTCATACCTCAACACTATTTCTATTCTCCAATAAGGACAATTTAAAATCGATTATCCCCATCGATAAGATCTCCCAGACCTCCGAGGATGCTACCTTCCCCCCTATCTTTTCCACCGCCTTTGGGAGCTGCTGCCCAAACCCGGCTTGCAAGCCTGCTAAACGGCAAGGACTGTACATAGACAGTGCCAGGGCCTCTCAAAGTGGCAAAAAATAGGCCCTCACCTCCAAAGAGGGTATTCTTTATACCTCCCACGAATTCAATATCATAATCTACATCCTTGGTAAATCCAACGATACAACCTGTATCCACTTTTAAAACTTCACCGGGACCCAATTCTTTTGTTGCGAGCGTTCCACCTGCATGAACAAAAGCAAGACCATCCCCTTCCAATTTTTGCATGATAAATCCTTCTCCACCGAATAGGCCACGTCCAAGTTTTTTTGAAAATTCTATCCCTACAGACACTCCTTGTGCGGCACACAAAAATGCATCCTTCTGACAAATGAATTTTCCATGATTCTCGGAGAGATCTATCGGCAGGATCTTTCCGGGATAGGGAGAAGCAAAAGACAAATGTTTCTTGCCTTGCCCTGCATTCAGGAAAGAGGTCATAAAGAGTCCTTCCCCGGTAAGTATCCTTTTCCCCGCAGAAAGCAAGCTTCCCAAAACTCCTTTGTTCTGATTGGACCCATCCCCAAAAATGGTATCCATCTTAATATCGTTCTCCATCATCATAAAACTACCTGCTTCGGCCACCACGGCCTCCTGAGGATCTAGTTCTATCTCAACATATTGCATTTCTTCCCCATAAATATGGTAATCTATTTCATGTGCATTCATGATAATTCTTTTAGGTTTTACTTGTTAGTGGTATTCTGTGATATTTTGTTACAAATTATTTGTTCAGGCCCTGAATGATATCCTCTACCTCCCTGTGACGCTGTGTACCGATCATATATTTCTTTCCGTTCTTCAGGATCAGGAAAAGACCTCTGTTTCCTTTTACATTGTATACCGTTCCGTGAGGGGTCCAGATCCGAAGGCCATACCCAATAAGTGGACTGTATTTTACTATTTGTGCCTGTTCCACATCTTTCCAGAGGAATCGCTTTTTGGCAAGTGGCAGAAAGTGGATCCTTATTTCGTCCTTTGTGATAGTGGTTCGAAGTTTTAACATCCACAAAAAATAACAGATTGCCAGCATCCCGATAAAAAAAATGATCAATCCCAGATCGGACATGGGTTGATCCCCAAAAGGCTGTTCAAATACTATCTGTTGTATTATGCCATAAATTGGGATCAGCAGCAACCCTCCCATTATAAGCCACAACCACAACTGTGTAAAACGTTGTTCTTCCTCGAAAATGTTAGTTGGATCCATCAGCCTGTTCCAGGTGCTTAATTTACTTTTCTTAACCCGACTTTAATTTAACGGTCCATTCAAAACTGAATTCAGACACCGTAATTCCTTCTTTGTTTACTCCTTTAGATTTCATCCAAAAGGTTTGCCCCTCCCCTGTTTCTATTGTATTGGCCAACGCCTCACGTATTTTATGACCATCAGAACAGGTAAAAGTTATTCGCCCCGTCGCCTTTTTTGAAAAGGAACCCTTGTTGTTGGCTACCAACATGGAAATAGGTTTACCCACATGTCTGATATGTTGCATGACTATGGCACCTGTACTTAACTCCGCTGCCATTCCCTGTACCGCCCAATACATAGATCTGAATGGGTTCTGATTCACCCATCTATGAGTTACAGTTACAACCGCATTTTCATTATCAATACTTCGCAAGCGTACCCCCGTCCACCATGCGGCCGGTAATTTAAAGAACAGAAAAGTATTGATTTTATTGACATTGGTACTCATTGACCGCATAATTTGAGCTTAAAAGTACCCAAAATTCCTGAATACTATAATGTTAATATTATGTTAATTTATAGTACTATGTTTTGCATAATACCTTCTTTTAGATATATATTTGCATAAGAAACTAATATGCCATGACAGAATCTTTATCAAAACACGAAAAAAACTTGTCGGCTGCCATCCATGCATCCACCTTCAGCAGGTTCTTTGTTCCGTTTGGCAACATCTTATTACCGTTGGTATTATGGCTTGCCAACCGCAATGACTCAGCATATGTTGACTATAATGGAAAGCAAGCGCTGAACTTTCAGATCAGTATGTTTTTGTATTCCGTTGTCTTTGGAGTGATCTCAATTCCTTTCTTTTTTGGCTTTTTTCCTGATCTTTTCAATCATGGGTTTATGAACTGGGGAGACTGGAACCACTATAATGGCTTTCATTTAAATTTTGATTGGGACGATTTTCCAATCCGTCGCATTTGGCCATTAGGCTTTGCCGGAATTATTCCCGCAGCGCTATTTATTGTCAATGTGGTGTATACCATACTGGCTACATTACGAACCAATGAGGGACAGGTATTTAAATACCCTATTACCATAAAGTTTATCAGATAATGAAAACAGCCTTATACATAATAGTAGTTTGTCTTTTATCCACAGTATTCAATCCTGCTCAGGGACAACTTTCAACAGATGACGAATTGCATCTGCTCCTTAAAGAAAAGGACAGTGTCCTTTTTAATGCAGCCTTTGATACGTGTGATGCCGAAACAATGGAATCGTTATTTACAGAAGATTTTGAATTTTATCACGATAAAGGAGGGGTCACAATTGGTCGGGAGTCCTTTTTAATCCCCATCAGGACCAACTGTTCAACCCTGGACCCAAAGAGTCCCCAACCTTCAAAACGCATTCTGTTAGAGAATAGTCTCCGGGTCTATCCCTTACGGAAAGACGGAGAACTATACGGCGCTATTCAGGAAGGTATACATCGGTTTGAATTCTTAAATGAAAAGCAACAGTATCAAAAAGGTGACATAGCAAAATTTACACATATCTGGATGCTAACAGACGGACAATGGAAAATAAAACGAGAGTTGAGTTTTGATCATCAAGCTGCAGAAACCTATTAGGAAAATTTAAAAAAAATTATTAATCGAGTTTATTCATCAATCAACAGTAAAGAACATCCAATGGATCATCAAAAAACGAACAGTTAACCCAGTGCTGAAAAAGTTCGGCTCATCACCGAATAGCATGTAACAGAAGTAAAAAATTATGAATATAGAAAACACAAAAGCACAGATGCGTAAAGGCGTGCTAGAATACTGTATCTTATCTATCCTTCAAGAGGAAGATAAGTATACTTCTGAGATTCTGGAGACCTTGAAGGACGCAAAAATGCTGGTAGTGGAAGGTACGATCTACCCCCTGCTCACCAGACTTAAAAATGCGGGATTGCTGAATTACCGCTGGGAGGAATCTACCTCCGGGCCGCCCAGAAAATATTATGGGCTCACAGAAACCGGTAAATTGTTCCTTAAAGAATTGGATACAACCTGGGACGAATTAAGAAATGCCGTGAATTTGGTTACCAACGCTAAAAAAACGAAAAAATGAACAAAACAGTCAATATAAATCTCGCCAATGTCCTATTTCACATAGATGAAGAGGCATTTAAAAAACTACAACGGTATTTGGAGGCCATTAAGAGGTCCTTCTCCGGAACAACTGGTAGTGATGAGATCATTGCCGATATTGAAGCGCGGATCGCCGAACTCTTTCAGGAGAGAATGGAGAACGACCGCCAGGTAATTACCATGAAAGAGGTAGATGCCGTGATCAAGGTCATGGGGCAACCCGAAGACTATATGGTAGACGAAGATATATTTGAAGATGCTCCAAAGTCTGATTTTTCACAATCTACTCGTTCCAAAAAATTGTATCGGGACATAGATAGCAAATACATAGGTGGTGTATGTGCCGGATTAGAACACTACCTTGGTTTTGATGCACTATGGATCCGTCTCATCTTTATATTCTTTGCCATCTTCACAGGGTTTGGTTTTATAGCCTACATCCTGCTGTGGATCCTGGTTCCGGAAGCGGCTACAACTTCCCAAAAACTCGACATGAAGGGGAAGCCGGTCAATATCAGTAACATCGAAAAAAAAATTAAAGAAGGATATGAAGATGTTGCTGAAAAGGTAAAAGGTGTAGATTATGACAAAGTGGGAAACAAGGTAAAAAGTAGTGGCCGAACGTTTTTCGATGCTTTGGGCAACTTTATCATGTTCTGCTTTAAGGTCTTTGCCAAATTTATTGGCATCATCCTAATAATTACAGGAGCCGCCACCCTTATTGGATTATTTATTGGAATGTTTACCGTAGGGATCTTAGATATTATTCATATTCCCGGTATTGATT
>JABDQS010000264.1 GCA_013042125.1 Eudoraea sp. | reverse complement strand
GTCCTAGCGGTAGCCTTACAGGCAGGCTTCGTTCCAGTGCGGAAGGTAGGGAAATTACCGAGTCGGAAAATAAGTCATACCTATGACCTTGAATATGGGACAGATACGCTTGAGATCCATGAAGATGCAATAGAAAAAGGAGACAGGGTATTGATTCACGATGATGTACTGGCCACCGGGGGAACCGCTAAGGCTACCTGCAAGCTTATTGAAGCTCTTGGTGGGGAAGTAGTGCAATGCAATTTCCTTTTAGAAATAACAGCACTCCAAGGAGCTTCTAAGTTGGTTGGTTATGAGGTGCAATCCTTAATACGGTTCTAATCTAATGCCCTGGTGGTGATATAGTACCTCCAGCCTATAAGAGCCATTTGAACACTACTCGCCCTGGAAAGGTCTAATCGTCTTTTAGAAAACGATGGAAGTACTAATTTGTTGATTTTGGCCAGTATCTTAAATATCATCTTTCCCATGTTTCAAAAGTAGGTATTCTGACCTATTTCTAACTCAAAAACCTATTTTCAAAAATCTTTCTTCATAGAAGAATGCTAATTAACAGGAAGAATACCTGAAGCAGTATTTTAACTAATGCGATCATAGTGTGTTATTTTAAAAGGTTGAAGTCTTTTGTTTTTTTATACTCCGGGAAGATAGAAAAGCACCTTTATCGCTCCAAAGAAAAGGATCAAAATTAATAAAATTAAATACAATTATGTAAGCAAAATTATGATAATAGTATCATATTAAAACTTTGAGTCTACAACGTAGTTTTTAATAGTAATTTAATATCTATTAAAATATTTCATACTGTAATAATTGTAGGGTACTTTTACGACCTTTTTCTGATTTGTAGACAAAAAATGCTTTAAAAACACCTTTTTCTGACGATTTCATCATTTACAGCAAAAAAAACCGACCAGGCAGCTGGTCGGTTTTCCTAAGGTGGTTGTTGGTTGTTTTTAAGCTCAATTCTTTTTTGTAGTAATTTCTACCACTCCGTCTTTAGCTTTTTTTCCGTATTTCTCAACTGCTTTATCGCCTTTCCAGACATTTATAGTTGCAATTTCTTTTGGTGAAAGTGATTTAAACTCTTTTTCTTTTACCACTTTTCCATCAATTATATAAAGAGGCTTTTCACCTTTTTCCGAATCCAGAAAGAAAAATGCCTCATCATCGCCTTCAATGATCTCAATATCCTCTTTATTATCCGAATCTTTCATGATAAATACATTCTTGCCTTTCCCACCTTGAGATTTAATGACCTTAATGTGTTTTTCATGTTCTTCTCCTTCATGGATTTCCATTTCCTCTTCTCCATCACGGATCACAATTTTCTTCGTAATGATCTTTACATCATCATCACCTTTCATCCTTTTTACAATGACACGTTCTCCATCCTCATCATCTCCGCCTTTCTTTATTCTAATTCTTTTGGTGACATTCCCTTCTTCATCGGTAGTTTCTTCCTCTTCTTCTGTTACAGAAATGATTACAATACCTTCTTCCTCCATTTGCTCCAACATTTCATCACTTATTTCCTCATCCTTCTCCATCACCCATCTCATCTTTGTACCCTTAGATTGTGAATCAAACTCCATTTCCTTGTCTTCTCCGCCCATGAACATCAGGGTGCCTTCCGGATCAAAGACTATGGTAACCGGATCTATGGGTTTCCCGTCATTATCAAAACTGGAAGAGCCTTTGAATTGCTTCCCTTTTTCAGGAGTGGCATTCATATCTACAGAAAGGTCAATGATCTCTCTATTTTCATTGCGTACCACGGTATAGGAAAAATCTACTCCCTCTTTGGCCATATCCTGCTTTATTTTTAGCAATTCTTCATCCGAAGTGTCCTTGGTGATCCTGAACTCTATCTTTTTGTCAGAATCCGGGGCGAGCCAATTAAGTTCAGTTGTAGCTATGGCTGGTACATAGATCTCTTTGGTGTTAAAACTGAAGAGGAATAGTGCAAGAGCCGGTATTACCAACATATACTTCAACATATTTACTTTCTTAGATTGTGATTTTTGTAACATGACGATTCGTTTTTTGATTAATGAATTATAAAATTGATTGACGATTGGTATGGGCAACTCATGCCCTGAAACTTTTAATAGCGCATATTGATAATTTTTCAAAGAGGGGAGGGTAGTGGTGGCACTGGCATCTGCCAGGAATTCCAGATTCTGCCTAACGGTATTGCGGTATAAAAAACTAAGGGGATTGATCCATAATACCACGGTTACCAGATGACTTATTAGGATATCCAAAGAATGTTTCTGAGAACAATGGGCTCTTTCATGCGCTAAGATAGCCTCCAATTCGGCTTCGCTATACAGGGAAGGATTGTATACGATATAATGGAAGAATGAAAAAGGCGCAATTTTTCTTGACGTTTCAATGTAAACGAGGCCTCCACGTTTCGTTTTTTTGACCGAATGTACCAGTACAGAACGCAAAGAGAATACTTGAAGCCCGAGTCGACCTATTAGAAAGAACATTCCCGTGATATAAATTGCTGTGGCAATCATCCAGGGATCTAATCCTGGTTTTTCAATAGTTCCTGGCAGGGATTCCGAGGCAGATGTAAATTGGGTAAATGAAGTGGGCACCATTTCTATGTAAACCGGGATTGTAAGAAACGGACACAGCAGCGCACAGAAAATACCAAAAAGTAAAAAACGCCTGTTTTCTTTAAAAAGCGTTTCCTTTTGCAGGAATAAGAGATATACAGCATAGAATATACCCAGGATCCCGGACGATTTCAAAATGTATTCAAATACTGTTTCCATTACTTTTGCTTTTCGATAAGTTCAATGATCTCCTTTAACTCTTTTACCGATATCTTTTCTTCCTTCGCAAAGAAAGATACCAGACTTTTATATGAATTGTCATAAAAGTCGGCTATAGTAGCATTTACAAACTGTTTTCTATAAGCTTCTTTAGTGATAAGCGGATAATACTGATGCGTGTTGCCAAAAGCTTCATGGCTAACGTACTTCTTGTCTTCCAGATTTCGTACAATGGTAGAAAGGGTATTATAATGTGGCTTGTCTTCCTTCATCTCTGCAAGGATCTCCTTCACAAATGCCTTTTCCAGCCGCCATAAGATCTTCATGATCTCTTCCTCCTTGTTTGTTAACTTTTGTATCATTTCTTTTATTTTTTTAACTCGTTTAAGGCCGTTATGGCTGATTCTAAATCTGGTCGTATTTCCAATGCTTTTCCATAGGCCTTTATTGCGGCGGAATCATCGCCCTTTTTTCTAAGTGCCTCGCCATAACTATCCCAACAATTTGCTATATCTGGAAAAAGGTCTGTATTTAACTTAAATAACGAGAGGGCGCCGTCAGTATCCTGTTTTGAGTAAAGATATGCATACCCCAGCGTATTTAAAATAAGGTCCTTTGGATCGGTTGGGTGGAAATTAACCGTAAGTTCATCGAAATGTTCCTTAATATAGTCTATACCATGCTTTTCAAAATGCACTCTTATATTCTGTACAGCAGGCAATTGGGGTTTATCTGGATTTTCTCCCCTGTAAGTAGACAGAATATCAGATGCAATACGTTCAGCAACAGGTTCGTCCATATTGGCAAACACGATAATAGTAAGGTCATCATTAATGACCTGTAAAAGGCTGGAGTTGAATCCTTCAAAACCTCCGGCGGCTCCTATTGCCCCACCCTCTGGTATTTCTTTTAGATAGTTGAAAAATGGATCGGTTTCTTTCGTTTTATCGGATAGTAAGATATCCTCATAATAATAGGATCTGTAAAATCTCATGATATTTTCTGTGGTTGAAAGGAAGCCCCCATCAGGATTTGGTACATCTTGTATTGGAATAGATTCTTCTATAAAACCAAGAGGGGTATAATAGTACCCAATTGCGATTCGATCTTCCAGGCCTCGAAAATCATTAAGATAGGTTTCATTTAATTTTAGACGATCAACGATTCTTTTTTGAACATTGTCAAAATAAGAGTTGCCACTGACTGCTTCAATAACACCTCCCAAGATCACATATCCCAAATTGGAATAAGACTGTTCTGTTCCCGGATCAAAGTCTAATGAATTGTCTTTGGCTCTTTCTATGATGGCTCCGAGTTTGCGATCTGATAATGGAAGATCGAAATATCCTGAATGGTGATAGTCGCCAAAGCCCGACTGATGTTCCAATAAATGAGAAATGGTTATTTCTTTGGCACGCGGATCGGTAAAGCCTGGAATATAGTCTGTAAGATGGTCAGTGAGAGATAATTTCCCTTCCATAGCCAGTTGTTTTATGACTATTGATGTGAAGGTTTTGTTCATAGAACCAATATCAAAGAGTGTATTTTTTGCAACTTTTTGATTGGTGTTTCTATTCATGATCCCATATGCCTCATGAAATATCGGATTACCATCTTTGGCAACAAGTACAACCCCGGAGAATATTCCCAGATCTATATAAGAATTGACAATTGGTTCAATTTGTGCTTCAAAGGCCATTAATTTTGGGTCCTTCAATTGGGCGGAATTTGACTGCTTCTTTTTATCACTACATGCAGCTATGAGCACGGAGAACAATAAACTGATAAAAAATACATTCTTCATATTAGTAGCATTAGGTGAAAAAATAGCATTGGCTTAGCCAATATGGTTGACCAAATATAAACTAAAAATGTAGTTATAAAACTAAAAAAATAGTTAAAAAACTATAAAACCAGTTTTATCATTTTTAAATTTTAGCTACATATTTACATGAGCGTAGTATTTTTAACGAAACTCCTTTCCTTTTGAATGTTTTATTCATCTTACTTGGTTTACTTCTTTTGATTGCAGGAGGCAATTGGCTTTTAAAATCGGCTGTGGCACTATCGCTACAGCTTAATATTCCCAGAATTATTGTTGGGATGACCGTTGTATCTTTTGCTACTTCCGCACCGGAATTGATTGTAAGTGTCCGAGCAGCTTTAGATGGTTTTCCGGATCTTGCGCTGGGCAATGTCATAGGATCTAATATCGCAAACCTTGGCCTGGTGCTGGGGATCATTTTAATGATTGGACCAATAGATGTTCGTAAAGCCTTTTACGTTACGGATTGGCCCGTAATGATGGTGGCTTCAATATTATTCTTCTTTTTTATTTACTTCGATGGGGTACTGCAGGAATATGAGGGTGCTCTCATGTTAGGTACACTCTTTCTGTTCCTGGTATACCTGTTGCGATACCAGAA
>JABDQS010000262.1 GCA_013042125.1 Eudoraea sp. | reverse complement strand
GGCTATCAACGGACCTGGGCTTTACGGCCTATACGGATGGCTCTAAGGCCATGATAGATGTTTTTTGTATCACGGCTGCCTTAATGGTAGGAACTGCGGGTTTACCACATGTAATTGTACGATTCTTTACGGTTCCCAATGTGCGCGATGCGAGGAAGTCCGCCGGTTATGCCTTGCTTTTTATTGCAATTTTATACACAACAGCTCCGGCTGTAGCCGTTTTTGCAAGAACAAACCTCCTGGAGACCGTCAGTGATCAACCCTATGAAGAAATGCCGTCATGGTTCCAAAAATGGGAAACAACCGGCCTTATAGTTTTTAATGATAAGAATAACGATGGCCTCATTCAGTATGTGGGCGATGCAGATAAAAATGAATTAACGGTAGATCCGGATATCACAGTATTGGCAAATCCGGAGATCGCCGACCTCCCAAATTGGGTAATAGCATTAGTTGCCGCCGGGGGTTTAGCTGCAGCATTGTCAACCGCTGCAGGCTTGTTATTGGTGATCTCAACAGCCATATCTCACGATCTGATCAAAAAGCAATGGAGACCAAACATTTCGGACAGATTAGAGCTGGTTTTTGCTAGACTATCTGCAGTAGTTGCGGTTTGTATAGCAGGGTATTTTGGTATCAATCCCCCCGACTTTGTTGCAGCTACTGTGGCTTTGGCTTTTGGATTGGCTGCAGCCTCCTTTTTTCCTGCGATCATTTTGGGAATTTTCTACAAGAAGATGAACAAGGAAGGGGCCACTGCAGGTATGGTTGTGGGCATAGTGGTGATGCTCTATTACATGCTGAAATTTAAATTCGATATGTTTGGCGGTGGTGGACCTGAAGATTGGTGGTATGGAATTTCCCCCGAAGGTTTTGGAACGGTAGCAATGTTGCTTAATTTTATAGTATCGCTGGTTATCTCGTCATTTACAAAAGACCCACCCGAGGAAGTACAACAAATAGTGGAAACAATTCGGTTACCTAAGGATGCCGGAAAAGCCCATTCACATTAAATAAAGTCTTATGAGTAATTATTACATTAAAAATTTGGAAGAATATTTTCAGATCTACCGAAAGTCGGTTAGAGAACCTGAAAATTTTTGGGAAGAGATCGCAGAAGAACATTTCGTTTGGAGAAAACGATGGACCAATGTAATGCGATGGGATTTTTCAAAACCCGAAGTGGTATGGTTTGAAAATGCGAAATTAAATATCACTGAGAACTGCATAGACAGGCATCTCCATATAAGGGGTGATAAAACGGCCATTCTTTTTGAACCTAATGATCCTAAGGAGAAAGTTCAGCATATTACTTATAATGAGCTTTATGAAAGGGTCTGCAAAATGGCCAATGTCCTCAAAGAGCAGGGAGTAAAAAAAGGGGATAGGGTATGTATCTACTTACCTATGATCCCGGAGCTGGCCGTCACTGTTCTTGCCTGTGCGCGCATAGGTGCCGTTCACTCTGTAGTCTTTGCCGGGTTTTCTTCCCTGGCTCTTGCCACCAGAATAAATGACTGTGATTGTAAAATGGTTATTACCTCAGATGGCTCTAACAGGGGAGCAAAGACCATAGATCTGAAAAGTATTGTAGATACGGCATTAGAGGATTGTCCCGGTGTAGAATCAGTATTGGTTGTTAAGCGAATAAATTCTGAAGTAGATATGAAAGAGGGGCGGGACCAATGGTTACAACCCTTATTAGATAAGGCCAGTTCTCAAAATGCCGCAGAGATCATGGATGCTGAGGACCCTTTGTTCATCTTGTATACATCAGGATCCACCGGCAAGCCAAAGGGCATGGTACATAGTAGTGGAGGCTATATGGTATTTACGGCGTACACATTTAAAAATATTTTCAATTATCAGGAAAATGATGTGTATTGGTGCACAGCAGATATTGGTTGGGTCACCGGTCATTCATATATCGTTTATGGCCCCCTTGCCAATGGTGCAACTACAGTAATGTTCGAAGGAATACCGACCTACCCGGATCATGGTCGATTTTGGGAGGTTGTGGAAAAACATAAAGTAAACCAGTTCTATACGGCCCCTACAGCCATTAGGGCCCTGGCAAAGGAAAGCCTCGATTTTGTAGATAAGTACGACCTTACCTCACTGAAGGTTTTAGGAACCGTGGGTGAACCCATTAATGAAGAGGCCTGGCATTGGTATAATAACAATATTGGAAGGAATAAGAGCCCCATTGTAGATACCTGGTGGCAAACAGAGACCGGAGGTATCATGATCTCACCAATACCATATGTTACCCCAACAACACCTACCTACGCCACCCTGCCTTTTATAGGCGTGCAACTGGCTTTAATGGATGAAAACGGACAGGAATTAGAAGGGAAACAAGTAGAAGGCAGGTTGTGCATTAAATATCCCTGGCCCGCAATGGCCCGTACCATTTGGGGAGACCACAAGCGATATCACGACACCTATTTCTCTGCTTATGAAAATATGTATTTTACAGGGGATGGGGCAAAGAGAGATGCTGTAGGCTATTACAGAATAACGGGTAGAGTAGATGATGTGATCATTGTTTCTGGCCATAACCTTGGAACGGCCCCAATAGAAGATTCCATAAACGAACATCCAGCGGTAGCGGAATCGGCTATTGTAGGATTTCCACACGACATCAAAGGGAACGCTTTGTATGGTTTTGTAATCTTGAAAGAAATAGGGGAGTCCAGAAAACCGGATAACCTTCGAAAGGAGATCAATCAGCAAATAACGGAACACATCGGGCCTATTGCCAAGTTAGATAAAATTCAGTTTGTACCCGGATTGCCCAAAACCCGAAGTGGGAAGATCATGCGAAGAATTTTACGAAAAGTGGCTGCCAAAGACACGTCAGATCTGGGAGATATCAGTACACTATTAAACCCTGAGGTAGTTGAGGCAATTATCAAAGATGCACTTTAGGTCAAAGTACAGCGTATAATAAAAAGCCGCCGAAAATAAAGGAAGCCGGAGCAATGGCCCTGATTAGTGTTGGGGTAAGTATATCGGCACATTTAAGTGCATACGCATGATGATATTTTCTGGGGAGTAACATCAGAAAAATAGAAGTCCCGATCATAAACCAACCCAGAAGAGCAAAGAATTGGGGATATTTTGAGACCGGGGCAGCGAGGATCAATCCGGCCGCAGGGATCATTCTTACTATCAGTTCCCCGTAATTGATCAAGGGAGTACTTCCTGCCTTTTTCAGAATTTCCCTGGCCTTTTGTGGATATACAAGCATCAGAATACCAACCCCAATAATAAAAGCACCGAAGGCAACAACTATATATTTGGCGACTAGCATTTGCTTTACTCTTTGGAATTATAGTAATCCTGAAGGACAAAGAAAGCTTTCTTCTTTTTCCCTTCTTCAGAGATCAGTCCTTTTCGGTTCCAGCCATCTTGTATTTCCGGTAATACCCTTCTCGGGGATCTGAAATCTACAAGGATCCAGGGAGACATACCGCGAAGTTGTTTTAGTGAGCTCAACATTTTTATGGTCTCCTGATAGAGATATTCCTGGTATTCCTCTGTCCATCGGGTATTTTTATCCCCATGCAGGCCTTGCTTTGCCCCACCACCAAATTCAGAGATAAGGACGGGCTTATTTTGATCAATGACCCAACTAATATCTTGTGCCTTTCCGGGTAGTCCGTCGTACCAGCCAATGTACTGGTTAAAACTCAAAACATCTACTACCTCTGCAAATGCATCGTGGATGGTACGGACCTTGGGATCTCCCCGGTAGGTGCTCTGCTCAAGGGCAGCACTGATAAGCCTGCTTGGGTCCAGAGATCGTGCAAGCGCAGCCAGTTTCCCTAAAAACACATTTCTTGGCTCACTGGTTGGCGTTTCATTGGCCATGGACCAAATGATGACCGAGGCCCTGTTCTTATCTCTGGCGATGAGTTCTGTAAGCTGGTTAGCTGCATTTTTATAAGTTTCAGGTTCGTCCCAGGTAATGGTCCAGTAAACAGGGTTCTCCTCCCAGACCAGTATCCCCATTTCATCAGCCAATCTCACCATATGTTCATTGTGGGGATAATGTGCCAGTCTAACAAAATTACAGCCTAGTTCCCTTGCCCAATCAAGTAATTGACGGGCATCTTCGATGGAGTTTCCCCGGCCTCCCCTTATCGGACTTTCCTCATGAATGGAGATCCCTTTTAAAAAGATGGGTTCACCGTTGAGGAGAATATCATCATTTCTTGTACTAATTGAACGAAATCCGATCCGATCCGTAAGCGTATCCTCCTTTGCTGAGAGCGTTACTTCATATAATTTGGGATCCTTCAGGGACCAATAGACTATTTTGTCTGAAGCAAGAGCGATGTTTGCCTTTCCGGTTTCATCGGTCATTAAAGCAGTATCGATCGCTAATTCGGGGATGTACAATCGAACAGGATGTTCTCCGGAAGCCGGGCCATCTAGTTGTACATAACCTTTGATCTCTTTTGCATCATCGGTATTTAAATGCAGAAAATGATCCTTGATAAAAGTGGTGCTGGTCTTCAGTAGTTTTACTTCCCGGGTAGGTCCGCCGTAATTCCACCAGTCCGTATTCAGTGTGGGGACCCCTTCTTTGATCCGTTTGTTATCAACCTTAAGGATCAGAAAATTGTCCTCGGGTTTTAGGATTTGTGTGATCTCAAAGCTAAATGGGGTGAAGCCACCTATATGCCTGCCCAGTTTTTTCCCGTTGAGGTAAACATCTGTCTTATAATTTGAGGCTCCAAAATACAGGAAAAGCCGGTTGTCTTCACGGGAGAGCTGATGTCTGAACGAAGTTTTATACCAAACGCTGCCTTCGTAGTAAAAGAGCTTTTCTTTTTGGGTATTCCAGTCGCCCGGTACCCTAAGGCTGTCGCTCTTATCGAAGTCGTATTCTACGAGGTCTGATGGATCGCTGGGTTTGGAATTAGTGAAGAAGGCATTCTTCCCGGGTTCCTTCTGATCTTCAAAGGCCTCTAAACGGTAATTGTAGAAGCCATTTTCATACGGATCAACAATGTATTTCCAGTAACCACTTAAAGAGGTTGATGGTCTGTTATACGCATTTATAGATGCATGGTCCTGTGCTCTTGAACCAGGAATTAAAAAGAACAGTAGGGCAATGACAGATACCTGACCTTTACCGGGCAATCCAGAGAGAAAGGTAGGTAACATTTCAGTTTTTGTCTTTTAAAAATGCATAGGTAAACCCGTTCTGCAGCGCAAAGGCAACGGCCATGATCCCAATGATGGTTTGGGATTTTTCAGGATCTTCCAGGATGTAGGAGGTAGTGATGATGACTGCTGCCCAGATCAGGGCGTTGAGAATTAGTGTTTTTTTCATGGGTTGGTTCTTATTGGGTTTTATTGATGGGGTAAATGAGAAATTCTCTTTCCTGTCATTTAAAGGTAAGGAAAAAGTGTCAGTTGAGATTCAGTGGCTGCGGATCAGGTCACTTTCCAATAAGCCATAAATTACGCTATCCGTATATTTTCCATCGAAAAAATAATGTTCTTTAAAATAGGCTTCCTTTCTAAATCCGGCGGAGATCAGGAGTTTTTCAGATCTTCTGTTGTTTGGGTTTATGTTGGCTTCCAGCCGATGGAGCCTCAAAGATTTAAAAGCAAAAGGAAGAATAGTTTCAAAGGTTTCCTTCATATATCCATTTCCCCAAAATGTAGGGAGCAAAGCATACCCAATTTCCGCACTGGCGTTTTTATGATCTAAGTTCCAAAGTAGAAAATAACCCATAAATGTGCATTGTTTTATATCTGTAACGGCCCAACTAATTCCTTGTTTGGATTGAAACATAATGTCATTCTTCCGGATCATCTTTTTGGAAGCCGGCAGATCCTTCAATGGAGATGTATCCATATAGTTAAGTACATCCTTGTCTGTGCGAAGTGTATAAAAGGGAGCAATGTCCGAATCCTTGAATTCCCTGAATAGCAGTCGTTCACTTTTTAGTTGAGGAAATTGATCAAAGATGGCATCATTAACGGAGTTGCTGAACATGCTAACTAAAACTAAGAATCTACTTTTTTTTAGCACCTAATTTTCCCCCTAACCATCCCATGGGGATATAAGCGGCTACCAGATCCAGAGTTGAGAACCAGGCCGGGGCCGGTAGATTGATGACATTGATGATACCTCCAATAAGGAATAATACCCCAACGGCCATGGCAAATTTGGTCTTATGGGTAGCTGCAATTTTAGCGGCAAAATAAGCCCCGACCAGTGTCCCCAGGGCGTGCGCCAGGAAGGGAAAAATAAAGTGCTTTGGTTCAAACAAGGACATACTTTCCGTAAGGCCCTCCATGGTACTTACGTCTGCACCTTCAGGCAGGGCAATAATACTACCATTGAGAGAAATAAAGAACATATTCACGGCACTTCCAATTACAAGTCCGGCTATAATTGCAAGGATATTTCTAAATATTGGATTCATGTTGGTTGGTTTAAAATTAAACGAAAGATTTCGTTCACATTAGGTTATCAGTCTCTTAAATGTAAGGAATTTTACCTTATTATTAAAGCGCAGATGTGGGCGTTTTATGAGAATTTGGTGCCTGCCGTCTAATGATCCTTAACAGATGGCTAAGAAAAATTTAATTAGAAGTGCAAAGGAACTGTGCCTATCCAAAAAACAAATTATGCAAGAATCTTCCCGGAGCCAGAGTAAATCCACCGGCAATGATTATCGCCCCAAAATACAGCAGGATCATTTTGCGTTTATGAGCCTTTACCCTACCTTTTTTTATGGCGATATAGGCTGTAGGAACAGTATAAATGGTTAAAAAACTAAAGCTGTGTATGTAGCCATAGTGCAGAAATATTTGTGGTCCAACCTGTGCGGGCATAAAAAGAGTTATTATGGCAGTAATAAGCATAAGTGGCATATAAACTCTTCCAAAGATCTTGTGGATGTTTGTTCCCTTTTTAATTAATAACAGGGCTGTACCAATAAAGAAGCAGGGAATCACCGTAATAAGGTGGGCGTACATTAAAATTTGGATGTGGGTCATTGTATTTCAAAGTTTTTCAATGCTTCCCCGTAGAGATAATTCATTAATTCTTCCTGCCCGGTAAGTTCCTGAAAGCGTAATTGTAATTGTAAAAGGGTGGGGTCCAGATTCTTCATATTATGCGTATCTGCGTTAAAATAAAGATCCAGTATATTCATTAAGGTCTTGTCGATCAGGACTTCCTGCATCTTGTACACCTTAGTTAGGAGTTCTATTTGTTCAAAATTGAATGCTTGGATGATCCCGGTTGTTCTGGCCGACTCCCATGCGGTATCAGAAAGAATGTCATTGATAAGACTTTGCTGATCAGAAAGTAAACCAAGGTCAAGATACTTAGATGCTAAAAGGACATTCTTTAATGAATCATTTTTCTGATCTACAAGGGATTTGATCCGATCCCGCATCGCAATATGATGCGTCTTCCACTCTGTTAGAATAGCATTATTTCTAATGATCTCCTTTTGGATACTTTCGAGTGCTATCTGTTTTCGTTCTTCTGTTTTATGATCATCAAAAAGCTTGTTGATGAATAAGGCAAACAACACACTAAAAACGATTAGCACACTTTCCGCAAGATACTTCTTTAGATTTCCCATTTGTGTAACCAGGATAAAATTCAGGTGGTTGAAAATAGTAATTTTCTGAGTAACACTATCTGCCCCAAATGATAATGGCAATGTTCAATGATACCGTGCAGATTCCGGTAGTAGTTTCCGTACTTTTTATCACCTACCAGTTCCCATAATTGCTCTTCTGGGAGTGATGTTACCAGGTCAGCAAAGGTCTCAATTTCCTTAATTATACTTTTTTGGAACCCCTCCCAATCTGCTTGTGAATTTATGGGCGGGCAGTCAAAACTTACGGCATCATTTCCCTGCAGTGGCTTACCGTTCAGTACCCTAAGCATTACCGTCACAAAATAATTCATATGATATACCAGTTCGGCAATGGTATGTAATGGCTCCACTTTTTTGGTAGCCATTTCCCAACTAATTCCGTCCAGGGTGTCCTTGAGATTCACGGCCGTCCAGTTACCCCCAAAATAGACTTGTCTGATGTGTTCTGAAATGATGGTCGGATTGTGCATAATAAGCTTGTTATTTAGTTTTTGGAAGGGTTGGTTTTTATTCCATCGAAGGTGTTTCCGTCATTATTGGTCCATTGCATTTTCTCTATATTCATTTCTTCATTGCTGACAAATGTAATGTATGAATATAAAGTTCTACTGAAATATCTCCCATCTTCTAAGGGAATGAGCTCTGAATACCCGCCTTCGTTGGCTCTTGCCTGTATACTTCCGTCTATTATCTCTACATAAACATTGAAATTTGGCCCAAAGGCGTATACCCCTGCTAGTTCCTCAGGAGCTATGGTTCCAATATCTAAGGGAAGGGTTGTTT
>JABDQS010000260.1 GCA_013042125.1 Eudoraea sp. | reverse complement strand
AAACACAAAAAGAAGCTGATGTCCTTAGAACTCAAATCTTGAATGAATTTGGTTATAAAGTTATACGCTTTTCAAACGAAGAAGTGATTGGTGCTATTGATTCTGTATCTAAAAAGATAAAGACAGTTTTGGATAGCCTCCCCTTAGGGGAGGATGGTGGGGCTTTACCCCCGCATATTCTGGTGATGACAGCAACCCCTATTCCCCGTACCCTGGCTATGAGTTTATACGGGGACCTGGACATTTCGGTTATAGATGAGCTTCCTCCCGGTCGCAAACCAGTAAAAACAGTTCACAGGTATGATGCTAACAGGCTGAGAGTATTTCGTTTTCTAAAAGATGAGATAAAAAAAGGCCGACAGATCTATGTGGTCTATCCTTTGATACAGGAATCCCAGGCTCTGGATTACAAAGATCTAATGGATGGCTATGAGAGTATGGTACGCGAATTTCCTCTCCCCCAATACCAGATCTCCATAGTACATGGAAAGATGAAATCTGAGGATAAGGATTATGAAATGGCCAGGTTTGTGAAAGGTGAAACTCAGATAATGGTCGCCACAACAGTCATAGAAGTGGGCGTCAATATCCCAAATGCAACGGTAATGATCATTGAAAGTTCAGAACGTTTCGGGCTATCCCAACTACATCAGCTACGCGGTCGTGTAGGGCGAGGAGGAGACCAGAGTTACTGTATTCTGATGACCGGTCAGAAATTGTCTTCGGAAGCTAAAACAAGGCTGGAGACCATGGTGCGGACCAATGACGGCTTTGAAATAGCCGAAGTTGATCTTAAACTAAGGGGGCCAGGTGATCTTATGGGCACTCAGCAAAGCGGACTGCTGAACTTGAAGATCGCAGACATAGTAAAGGACAACGACATCCTTAAAACTGCGAGGTATTTTGCAATACAAGTACTCAACGAAGATCCCGGCTTAACGCTGGAAAAAAATAATACCCTGCAGATCTCTTATGCCCGCTTACTAAAGAATAAGAACATCTGGAACTACATTAGCTAAACGGAAATTCCAGATAAGATTAGCGCGGAAGACGTTTTGAACGTCGTAATTTTAAGTTGGCCTAATTTCGTTTCCATTCCCTAATTTTTAGATTTGTTAGTTGAGAAAACACTAAATATGAGTTCGAAGAAAACACTATTTGATAAGGTATGGGATGCCCATGTTGTCCGGAACATAGAGAATGGACCCGATGTACTTTTTATAGATCGCCATTTGGTGCATGAGGTGACCAGTCCTGTGGCCTTCCTTGGATTAAAGAACAGACAAAGCAAAGTGCTTTATCCAAACAGAACTTTTGCAACGGCAGACCATAATACGCCTACACGGAATCAACATTTGCCGGTAAAGGATCCTTTATCTGCAAACCAGTTGAGGGCTTTGGAAGAGAACGCAAGGGAACACGGAATTCCATATTGGGGATTAGGCCATGAAAAAAACGGTATTGTACATGTAATTGGGCCGGAGAATGGTATAACACTCCCGGGAGCCACAATTGTGTGCGGTGATTCTCATACGTCTACTCACGGCGCATTTGGGGCCATTGCTTTTGGCATTGGTACTTCAGAAGTTGAAATGGTGCTTTCTACACAATGCATAATGCAGCCTAAAGCAAAAAAGATGAGGATCACCATTGATGGTTCTTTAAACAGAGCTGTGACACCAAAAGATGTTGCCCTGTATATAATTTCTCAGCTATCCACATCCGGTGCTACCGGCTATTTTGTTGAATACGCGGGAGAAGTATTCCGGAACATGTCAATGGAGGGAAGGATGACGGTCTGTAATCTAAGTATTGAAATGGGTGCCCGAGGCGGAATGATAGCCCCGGACGATAAAACCTTCGCCTATATAAAAGGAAGAGAATACACGCCTAAAGGCGCAGCCTGGGATACCGCTATGGAATATTGGAAAACCCTGCAAACAGATGAAGATGCTGTTTTTGATAAAGAAGTAGTTTTTGATGGTACCAAGATAGAGCCTATGATCACCTATGGTACAAATCCGGGGATGGGTATAGGTATTTCCCTTGGGATTCCACGGGCCGAATCTTTAGAAGGCGGTGTAGCAACCTATAGAAAATCACTGGATTACATGAATTTCCATGAGGGAGATGCAATGCTTGGAAAGAAAATAGATTTTGTGTTTCTGGGAAGTTGTACCAATGGCAGGATCGAAGATTTTCGCGCCTTTGCTGAAATAGTAAAGGGTCGTAAAAAAGCTGATCATGTTACGGCCTGGTTAGTACCCGGTTCGCACCGTGTGGAGGAAGCCATTAAGGATGAAGGTATCCTCGACATTTTAGAAGAAGCAGGATTTGAATTACGGGAACCTGGTTGTTCGGCTTGTCTGGCGATGAATGATGACAAGATTCCTACAGGGAAATACGCGGTAAGTACCTCAAACAGAAATTTTGAAGGCAGACAAGGACCCGGGGCACGTACTTTACTGGCTAGTCCGCTAGTGGCTGCCGCTGCTGCAGTAACGGGGAAAGTAACAGATCCGAGAGAACTATTACAATTAGAAACAGCATAATTTTAAGAGAATATGGCATACGATAAATTTAAGGTTCTGACGAGTACAGCAGTTCCACTGCCCATAGAAAACGTAGATACGGATCAGATCATTCCGGCCCGTTTTCTAAAGGCAACTGAGCGAACCGGATTTGGGGATAACCTATTCCGGGATTGGCGCTATCATCCTGATAATTCCCCTAAAGAGCACTTTGTTTTGAACAATCCTATTTATTCCGGAAAGATCCTGGTTGGTGGTAAGAACTTTGGTTCAGGATCCTCCAGGGAACATGCGGCATGGGCCATTTATGACTATGGCTTTCGTTGTGTTGTTTCCAGTTTTTTTGCTGATATCTTCAGGAACAACTGTCTTAATATTGGGGTGCTTCCGGTACAGATAAGTGCAGATTTTCTGCAAAAGATCTTTGAGGCTATCGAGGCAAGCCCACAAGCTCAGCTTACTATTGATCTTCCGGCACAAACTATTACTATAAATGACACCGGGGACACTGAGTCCTTCGAGATCAACCATTATAAAAAAGATAATATGCTCAATGGCTATGACGACATTGACTACCTGCTAAGTATGAAAGGTGAGATTGAGAATTTCGCCAAAGATATGCCCTTGTAAAATCGACCAACGCCATGCCGGATACCACATCGCCTCCTTCGCAAAAAGAAAAATCTAAATCATCCATAAAGATGACAATGCCAAAGAAGACCATAGAGATCATGGACACTACCCTTAGAGATGGGGAGCAAACTTCTGGTGTGTCTTTTTCGGCCTCGGAGAAACTCACCATGGCCAAATTGTTGCTGGATGAATTAAAAGTAGATCGAATAGAGATCGCTTCAGCCAGGGTATCCGAAGGAGAATTCCAATCGGTTAAACAGATCCTGGAATGGGCCTCTTCACAAGGGTATGAAAACCGTATTGAGGTGCTTACCTTTGTTGATAACGGATTATCCATACAGTGGATGAAGGATACTGGTGCCAGGGTACAGAATCTTTTGACCAAAGGTTCTCTTAACCACCTTATGCATCAGCTAAAAAAGTCGCCCCAGCAGCATTTTGCCGAAATAGCAGCTGTAGTTAAAGAAGCATCAGAAGCCGGAATAACAACCAATGTGTACCTGGAAGATTGGAGCAATGGCATGCGTAATTCCCCTGAGTACGTTTTTCAATTTCTCGATTTCCTGGCTACTCAACCTGTAAAACGGATTTTATTGCCAGACACTTTAGGCGTGCTAACCCCCGGTGAAACCTCAAAATTTTTAAAAAGTATTATTCTTCGGTATCCGGAGATCCATTTTGATTTTCACGGTCATAATGACTATGACCTCAGTGTAGCCAATACCATGGAAGCACTCAGGGCCGGTTGTCACGGACTTCATTTAACGGTGAACGGAATGGGCGAGCGTGCAGGGAATGCGCCATTGGCAAGCGTAGTGGCGGTTGTGAATGATTTTATGCCCCACTTGAAGATCAATGTTGAAGAGTCTTCTCTGTTTAAAGTAAGTAAATTGG
>JABDQS010000254.1 GCA_013042125.1 Eudoraea sp. | reverse complement strand
GATCTCCTGTGCAAGATCTCTGGAATTTTGCGCATAAATAAAAGCATCTGCTTTATTTCCAACTTCTTTGTTATACAGGGACAAATTGTAGTAATTAAGCGAAAGGCCCTCCAGATCATTAATACTGTCCCGGATGACAAGTGCTCGCGTCAGATCATCCTCTACGGAGGCCGTTTCGCCCAATTTAAGATTGGTCATGGCCAGATGACCCAATATCTTGGCATAAAGTGCTGGCCTTAAAATAAATAGACTATCTTGAGAAAAGGCCTTGTCATATTCTAATTTAGCACGATCATAATCGCCCATTTTAAAATATACCAAACCAATATTGTTTTCAAGCCCTGCGTAGTTTGCATTTTCTAATTTTACCTTTTCCAGGTATTGACCTGCAAGATCATAATAATCAAGGGCCTCGTCATATTCATCCAGCGCATAGGCCGCGATTCCCATAGTATTATACATCTGATATAACTGCTCATTATTATTTAGAGGTTTAAGTATTCTAATCGCTTCAGTGAGTGTTACCAAGGCACCGGTATTGTCATGTACCGCAGTCTGAATACTTGCCATGGACCTAAGTAATCTGGCCGAGTTCAGACCATCATTGAGTAAATCATAAATCTTTTGTGATTTTGAATAATAATAATATGCACTATCACGTTTTGCCACGTGTGCCAAATCGAAATATGCCCCCTTATCCCAATAGGCTTCAGCCAGACTAGTTGAGTCATTTTTTTTTATTGCAAAATCCTCCAATTCCTTATTTGATCTAAGGAAATTTATGGTGTCTTGTCTTTTGTAATATGCTAGCGACAATGCTGAAAGATAATTGGCTTTAAGTGAGTCAACAGAAAGGGTGTCAATGACCATAGAAATTTTCGAAAGCTGAAGTAAGCGTTGCTCTTGGCTGGAGTTGGGATTAGTGGCAACCGAAATCCAGTTATCAATACTGTCCTTTAAGACCAAAGAGTTTAGTGAACTTGTTTCCGCTGTGTCATTCTTACATGAACCAACCAGGAGAAAGAAAGTGATAAAAATAACTAGAAATCTTACCATCAGTTATATCTGCATCTTATTTAGGGTTACAAGATAAAAAAAGGAGCCTTAAATTTAACTAAGACTCCTTTAGCATTACAAAATATGTTATTCACTATCCATCGCGGCCACCGGAATTATCAGAAGTTCCATCAGTGGATTGTTCGTACAGAGTTTGGTCCTCGGCAGAATCGTTGGTGCAGGAGAACATGGTAGTGCTTAAAAGGGCGATAGCAAAAATACAGGCTAATTTTTTCATCGTTGTTTGTTTTAGTATGAGTGAATTAATTTATTTCCTACTAAACTAGGGGGAGAAGAGAAAGTCTATTGTTTTAGAAGCAATGTTTTAGTAAACACATCACTTCTGTGAGGGAATACACCGTTTTTGTAAGAATTTTATTATTTAAGGGTAGAAATGGCGTTCTTGGAAAGCACCTTTTTCAGACTGTCTATATTCGTCTTATAGGTCTTAGAGAAGGGCAATTGTTTTTTGCCGGTTTTTAGGGCGCAGATATTCTTGCCGTAGTTGATCCTTGAGACATAGTCCATATTCAGGATATAACTCTGATGCACACGAATGAAATTCTCAGGCAAAGCTCGTTCGAAGGTCTTTAGGGTTTTAAAGGCGCTGATAACACTGCCATCTTTCATTATAAAATCTGTAGCGTTGTTATCTGCCTGCAGGTACAAGATCTCATCCGTATCCAGGTACTGGAAATCTTTATACGATTTCAAACAAATAGTATGAGAGCTTACCTCTTTTGGGTGTTGCTTTTTAAGTCTGAGAAGCGTTTTGCGAATATCTAATTCATTATACGGCATAAGCCAGTAGTCATAAAAACCATTCTTTAATGCATGGTAGGCGTATTCCTTGCTTCTCGCAATACCTATGATCAATGGGAGTTGGTTCATGTACTGATGCAATTCCGAGACCATCAGGAAATAATCCATGGCCAGATCAGTTAAGTTGATAAAGACAAGGTCGGGCAAATGTTTTAAAATGGAATTTATCCCTTCCCTGCTATCTCTTACCCTATCCGCACAGATAAAATCACCATGGTCTTCCAGGTAGTGCTGTAATTGCAAATTGGAAGTGGCGTCAGCATCAATTATGGTGTAAGTATACTCCATAGACAGAACTTGTGGGAAAATTAGTAAACCTTTGTGAGAAACGACTATGTATTTCCCATAGAATATATATGGTTTTACTGGCTAATATACTGAAAATCAAGAGAAAAGAAAGAATATTCTTACAAAGGTAAAAGAAAGGGGCGTTCAGAGGTCAAGGATCTAATTGAAATGCCCCCAGAGCGGGGTCTGTAGTTCTATCCCTGCCAAACAGATCGAAGGGCACCAAAAGGGCAATATCCGGATCTCCCTTTCCGGGAGCTGAAGAACTGCTGCCAATTGTGAAAACATTCCGCAAAGGATCAAAAAAGTCGGCATCCGTATTGAGGAAGATCTCTTCGTAATATGTGGTATCATTAAAATCATACAATGGGTCATTGGAAAATTGCCCACCGGGATCTTGAAATTTTAAGAGTATATGGGAAAATAAATAATTGAAATCAAATCCGTCAATTTTCTCAAGATCCAATTCTCTGCCGGTATTTCCATCAAGGATGCAGTTGATAAAATCTGCTCTCGATAAGTTGGCGCCGGTACTTCCCCCTGAGCCATCTGATGCGAAATTATTGATCTTAACTGCCGTTCCGGTTCTAAAGCCATTACTCCAATAATTGGCAATGGTACTGTGAAGAAACCGATACGAGCCACCAAGATCACATAACAAACTGTGATTACCTGCATTCCCCAGGACCAGGTTTTCTGCTTCTACGGAGGTATTCCTACCCCACAAATTTACAACAGTACTGTTGTAAACCTGAGAATTCTTGATTGTTAGAGTAGGGGAGGCGGCACCCGGATTGCCTTCCGCGAGAATACCGATGGTGGCATTTTTCAATGTGAGATACGAAATTTCATTTTCCACACTACCCGGTGCCAGCCACAGTGTGCCC
>JABDQS010000250.1 GCA_013042125.1 Eudoraea sp. | reverse complement strand
ATGCCAGGCTGGCCACAGAAGGCAGCAAAGAGCCCGCAATCCCCAGAACGGCCATCAATTCGCCCAGTTGCATGCTCCCGGAATACACCTGCAAGGATGTATAAATCAAAATCCCCATAAGGAAGAGAACACTGAAAATACCCGAAAATACAGAAAGGCGTACGTTGAGTTTCCCAAGATCAAAAACCTTGTCCTGGTAGCTACCGTAGATCAGCTGGTTGACCTTTTTAAATATAGATTGGCGATTGTGGTTCTTTATGGTGGCTATCCCTTGCATAGAGGTGATGTAGTTGCTTTCACTATAGGCGTAACCCTGCATCACCTCTTTTTGAGCCCTTATAATGGCGTTGTTGAAACTGTAAATTAGCAGAAAATAAAAGGGAAGGCTAATAGAGGCAATCACCCCCGTTTGCCAGGAATAATAGAACAGAAACCCAAGGGAAACAATAGTTACCAAGGCGTTGATCACCACATTTCCTACCACCGATCTAATGACACGTTGCACACGCTGAGTATCATTTAAACGCGCTACCAGTTCTCCAATTTTTCGTGTATCAAAAAAGGGTTTGGGGAGGTGTAAAAGGGCTGTGTAAAAACTGTCAATGATACGGTTGTTAAAGTCTTTGGTCTGGCGAATCAGGAAATAGTCTCTCAAAGCCGTAAAGAGCACACGAACAAGCAATAAAAACGCCACCAATGCAATACCTGTAATTAGTTTTGTTACGTCTTTCGATGGTAAAATGTCATCGATAAGCTTTTGGGAAAAGACCGCCATAGCCATTCCCAAAACTGCAATACCTATACCCAAAAGAAGGCTGAAGCTGATCAAGCGCTTATCCTCCTTTAGAAGATTTATAAACCACTGCTTTTTGTTCGCCTTTGTAGTTTTAGCCTCAATAAAATTTTCGTTTGGTGTAAGCGTAAGACAGGCCTTGGATTTCCAGATCTGTTCCAGTTCCTCCTTGCTAAGGCTGGTCATCCCCTTGGCCGGATCTCCAATTGTGAATTTGCCATCTTTATAGCCATAGCAAACCACATAGTGCTGTAATCGATCTTCCATCAGCACATGAAGAATAAGCGGCTCTTTGTGTTTAATGAGAGCTTCTATATCTGCTTCGTTACCCTGAGCGGTAAAGCCAGTCTGGTTTGCAGCCTGAAACAAACCCAGAAGTGTGGTTCCCTGACGACTGGTACCACTAAGTTCGCGAAGTTTTTCAAGAGAGGATTCCCCCCCGTAGTAGTTGATAAGCGAGAGCAGGCAGGCCACTCCACAATCCGACTGGTCCTGTTGGAGTATAATAGTATTCCTAATCTTATTTTTGTGAGCTATTCTAGAACCTTTAATCATAGAACTTATTGATATCTATTGCTCCTTTATAGTGTCCAATTAGTATCTTTTTGCTATTATATTTGAAAAGCTGTGGCGTAGTTTTAATATTAAAGCGGTCAAATAATTTGCCTGTTTTATCAACTACTAATTTGATGTTATTAACCGACTTATTCTTTAAATTTTCTTCTTTAAAAACTCTGATCTGCTCTATATTTTCATTAGAAACAGCAATCACTTGATTCGAATTATCGTAATCTTGATTGTATAGTTCTTTCAGGTCCTCTTTGCACAGATGACAATTACTATTGAAAAAATAGATCAGGATATTATTATCAATCTCTAAAGATGAAACTTTAAACTCTTTATTCTCAAGGGTCACCAATTCTAAATCTCCTAGATTAGAAATCATCTCCTTCTCTTTTCTTTTCTCGGAAGATTTATTATAAATAGAAATTGTAATTGGTGTAAAAGCACCGAAAAAAATAAATAACAACGCTATTTTATAAGGTTTTTTCATGTGATATTGATTTGAATGAAAACAAGCAATCCAATCCAAAACAGTAGTGCTGGTAGATAAGAAATACTTATTATAGAAATTGCCTTTTTCAGATTTACTTTTTTTGCAAGTACGTAGATCATAATAGCTATATAGCCTAATTCAAATAGACTCAGTACTTGGAGGGGATAATGATACCATAAAGGTATTTGTTCTAAATCGAGTACATTGGCTAAAGATAAAGGAGAATACTGTTGTATTTCATATATGTCTATAGATTCATAAGAAGAGATCAAAACCAATATTTTAATAATACCGGCGATAATAAAAACAAATTCAGCTTTAAGTACGATATTTAGTAAATACTTATGATCAATGTTAATGTCCATAAAGAAACTCCCAATATTCAATATTATCGCAATTAGATTTGTCTTTATTAAAAAGAAGATTGGTATAAGTAGATAGGTTAAAAGTTGCCACTTTCTGATTTTTGAAAATAACGAATCAGCTTCTTCATAATTATACTTTGATAGTAAACTATCAAAAACCAAATCATTGGTATTAAATAAATACTTTGTCAATTCTGAAAGAAAGAAAGTGGCTAAAACTAATAAAACTAAAAGAAGCGTGTTGTTTTTCATCGAATGTAAAACCCCAACAATATTAACTATTGCTGGGGCGCCATTTTAACAATTTTAACTAGTATGAAATATTGAAAACTTCCTTTATCTTGTTAATGTTACTCCTATTCTTGCCATAATCCAAAATAGTTGTAAAAAGTAGTGGCCTACTATTAATTTGGATAATACTTCTATTGTGGCCCGATTTTGAAATTTCTATTAACATCGATTCACCCCATGATCTGAAGGACACGCGTGTCCTAATTTTAAGACTTTGAGGATTTACAGGATCCAATATTTTCCTCCAACCTTTTAATTCGATAGTATTCATCAGTTTTTCTAAGGCCTCATCAGGACTTAAAAATACTTCGAATTTTGATTGTTCATTGATTATTGCGTTCATAGTATTTGGGATTAAAATATAGTGTCCATTATTCCATAATTGCACACCCGGCCATAGCTCCAATTGCTGTAAAAACCCATCCTGCCAAAAGGCCGACTGGACCTCCAGCGAGACCTCCTGCTATTGCACCAGTTGTTGCAGAGCCAAGGACACATTTTTCATAACTTGTTAAGCCTCCACTTAACTTTGACATTTGACTTAATTCTAATGATTTCATAAATAAAATAGTGTTTAATTACGCCATTCTCAGTTTACATCAGACAGCGTTGAATGGCTTAACGACCACCTGACGTTTATTATAAATTTGACTTTTTTACCCTGAAATATTTAGAGGCCAGAGAGTCAAAAAGTCATCAATATATCTCCATTTTATTTTTCATTCAAGTATAAAACCCATAGACTTTTTAGGGTTTTGTTTTAAGCTGTTGATTTTGTGTGAAGTGCAATTCCTACAAAATCAAAATTTTCGATGAAATGAACGGTTGTAAAGCTTGTCTAATATCTGTATGCCGAATATTTTGTATCAAACTAGATTTAACTCCCTAATATATGGAGGTGCTAATTTTTAATAAGAGCATTAAAGATGGTCCAAGACTTCTTATTACATTTGTTCAGCCATAAAATTGTAGTCCTTTTCTGAAGAATGCAAATTCTATTTCCGTCATTTTATAAAATGACCCGTAGATTTATAAATTGCCTTTTTTTAATCTGCGAAAGAAGACGGCAGGAGTGATCCCTGTCTTTGATTTAAAAGCCCTGACGAAGACGTCGAGGGAATTGAAGCCAAATTGTTCAGCCCATTGAACCAGAGATTTCGTGGGGATTTCTTCCGGATGGGCCTTGGCGTAGTTAATGGCATATGTAACCCTCAAGTCTTTCAGATAACTTGAAAAGCGTTGTTTTTTATGGGAGTTGATAATCCGGGATAAATATGTGCTATTGGTTCCCAGCCTTTTAGCGAGTTCATTCTGATCCATTTCATTTTCCAGGAACCCTAGTTCTTTTTCCCATCGCTGAAGGTCGTCAAGCACATCCCTGATCACCTTGGGGTCTATATTAATATTAAGGTCGCTCTTAGCCGCGATCTCTTCCCGCTCCACAATAGGAACGATCTCGCTTTCCATGATCCTTTTAAACCTTCTTTTGATTGTTTTATAACGCAAATAGAAAAACGTAAGGCCTGCCAATGCCAGAATAGCAAATACCCCCAAAGCATAAAGCGTTTTTGTCATCTTCGAGATCTCAACCCTATAATTCGCATTTTCCCTTTTCCGGAGGGGCAAATCCAGCTCCTGATAAGTTATCGCCTCGGTTAAGTTTTCAGTTTTCCTTCTCAAACTATCGTAATAGACAATTCTATCCAGGTAGGTATTGGCTTTATCTTTTTGATTGTTCCTCAATGCCTCTTCTGCCAAAAAGGGGTAGACCTCTTCAATATGATCGATGATGGGAAAGTCAATAGAGAATAACACAGAATCCAAAAGTTCAAAATAATACTTCTTTTTCTCCGTCCCATCCAACTTCCCGGCAATGGCTCCCAGATAATACAACTTATCAGCCTCCGAAAATCCAGCTTCAAAATATCTGTACTTTAGCAGGGTATCCCTGGCTTTTAGCAAATTGTTGTCGTAATAATTGATTTGCGCTTCTAAGACCTGAGAACGGATATAATCTCTCCTGTTCTCTTCTTTTGAATTAAAAGGTGAGGGTAATATCTGTCTTACCATCTTATTGTAGTGCCTGGCTGAATCTAGTTTTTTAAGTCGCGTAAATTTCCGAGCCATCCCGTCTAGCATCGCAAGCCGATACAGCTCGTAGTCTTCAATAAGGGATTTATTATCTGTGATGATCTTGAGTGCATTTCTCTGGAGTTCAAGGGCTTCCTCTCTTTCCCCAAACTCACTCTTTATCCCTGCAATAAGGTCTAGTGCCGAAGCCATTTTTAATGGCTTATCCGCTTTTTCTGCATTTGTGTAGGACAAGATTAAATTTTCTAAAGACAAATTAGGCAAGCCTTCTAAATAATATTTTGCCCCTTTTATATAGTACCCTTCTGCAACCCCACTAAAATCCCGATCGTTCTTACAGAGGGTGATTACAGTATCTGCATAAGTCTGACTTATTTCTCCTTCCGTGGCCCAGGCCATGCAACGATAGGCCATTTTTATATCGTTTACATCATTCTTCCCTTTCGCCTTTTTTAAATAAGTTTTCCCCGCCTTAGTAGCATAAGCAACATCTGATTTCCAGTGGTTATCTACGATGATCCATAATGAGTCATAGGACAATTCCATCAACGCCTTTTCCGATAACTCCTGTCCTCTTGTGTTTTGTGGGATTATCAAAAAACAGAGGCTCAGATACAAAGCGATAAAAGACAAATGTCTACTCATAAAAAAGTTCCTTAGTCTTTTAAAGTTGAAAACTATATGATATTTAAAAGTACGCACCCTTAAAGAAAGGAATTAATACCTCCTTAAAAAAACATCGAAGAAGAATTAGTGTTTTTTTCCGACTAACACCTAAACAACTAAAGATTGGCTTCTTTTAGAACATGCAAACATTCTGGCTCCCTTCCTTATCCTATTTGCTCATGTAAGAATAAAATCCTTTTCTTCTTCTTTGGTCATTTTAAACTAATGAGATAGCATCAAATCGAATCCTTTGCTTTATCGGGCACGAGAATCATTCTCGCGCCAGCTCGGGGGAGGAAAAAGTTTGATGCGAAGTACCCGAAGGATTTCAGAAATAATGGTGTGGCAAGCGGAATTGCGTTTCGTGAAACGAAAAAGAGCATGAAGCGATAGCCGCATCCATGGTTTGGCTGTAAGCCAAAATTTCCTAAAACCTTCTTGATGTTTTCGTTCATTTTGCATCAAGGTAAAATGAACATAAAAGAAATAGTAATATCTATATACTATTTCGAGTGACTCTAGGATTTTTTGAACACTTTCTTTATTCCGGTATAAATCAATAACACTAAAAAGCCAATTAACAATCCAAGAACAAATTCATAAAGGAGATCAGGCACAGCCGCAATCGGATTATGAAGAAAATCCAGATTATGGGCAAAGATGCCACCGGAGACCAACAGCAAAGCCAGCGTCCCGATCACGGAAAGAGATTTGATCACCACCGGAAGGGCATTGACAAAAAACCGGCCTATGATATCTGAAACACTGTTTTCTTCCCCGTTTAAATTGATCAGGCGCGTGCCAAATTCATCCATCCGAACAATAAGAGCAACTATGCCGTAAACGCCAACGGTAGCCAGCAAGGCAATAACAGAGACCACCAGAATCTGCACCGTAAGCGGCTCATTCAACACGGTTCCCAGGGCAATAATTACAATTTCAATAGAGAGGATAAAGTCGGTTACTATGGCCGACTTGATTTTCTTTTTCTCCATGGCCAAGATGTCGCTTTTGCTTTCCACTTTAAGATCGGCAGGGATATGTGCGTGCTCATGAGGCACAAAGAATTCGTAGACTTTTTCGGCCCCTTCAAAGGCAAGGTAGAGTCCGCCCAAAACCAAAATCAGCGTCACCATCCAGGGAATAAAAGCGCTCAGCAGGAAGGCTACAGGCAGGATAATGATCTTGTTCAGCAACGAACCTTTGGTGATGGCCCAAAGCACCGGAAGTTCCCTCTTGGAAACAAAGCCCGAGGCCTTTTCGGCATTAACAGCCAGATCATCCCCCAGAA
>JABDQS010000170.1 GCA_013042125.1 Eudoraea sp. | reverse complement strand
GATCAATATCATTGATACTCCGGGTCACGCCGATTTTGGAGGGGAAGTGGAGCGTGTTTTGAATATGGCAGACGGCGTTTTATTGCTGGTGGATGCCTTTGAAGGGCCTATGCCTCAAACTCGTTTTGTATTGCAAAAAGCTTTGAACCTTGGTCTGAAACCATGCGTTGTCATCAATAAGGTTGATAAAGAGAATTGTACTCCGGAAGAAGTACACGAAAAAGTTTTCGACCTGATGTACGAATTGGGCGCAGAAGAATGGCAACTCGATTTTCCTGTGGTCTATGGTTCCGCCAAACACAACTGGATGAGCGAAGACTGGAAGAAGCCAACGGATTCAATTGAGCCCTTGCTGGAAATGGTCATTGAACACATACCCGCCTTTGTTCCACACGAAGGAAATACACAAATGCTGATCACTTCGCTGGATTATTCTTCTTTTACGGGGCGTATTGCCATAGGTCGCTTACAACGCGGCACCCTGAAGGAAGGACAACAAATTGTCCTTATTAAAAGGGATGGCAGCCATGTGAAATCAAAGATCAAAGAATTATACACTTTTGAAGGCCTGGGAAGAGTAAAAGTAAGTGAAGTAATTACCGGCGATATTTGTGCCCTTGTAGGATTAGAAGGCTTCGATATTGGGGATACCGTAGCCGATAGTGAGAATCCGGAAGGATTAAAGACCATCGCTATTGACGAGCCTACTATGAGTATGCTGTTCACCATCAATGACAGTCCATTCTTTGGAAAAGATGGCAAATACGTTACTTCCAGACATATCAAAGAACGCCTGGAAAAAGAACTGGAAAAGAATCTTGCATTAAGAGTAGAGGAAACAGATAGTGCAGATAAGTTCATGGTCTTTGGAAGAGGTGTACTTCATTTATCTGTTTTGATAGAAACCATGCGGAGAGAGGGGTATGAGGTGCAGATAGGTCAGCCACAGGTGATCATTCGTGAATTCGATGGTGTAAAATGTGAACCTATTGAACAATTAACCATTGATCTGCCCGAAAGTGTTTCCGGAAAAGCTGTTGAGATGGTATCTATCCGTAAAGGGGAGATGATCAGTATGGAATCTAAAGGAGATCGCATGGTATGCGAATTCCTGATCCCTTCCAGAGGTATTATTGGTCTGCGTAATCAATTGTTGACCGCAACCGCCGGTGAAGCGATCATGACACACAGGTTTTTGGAATACCAACCCATGAAAGGCGATATCCCACAGCGTCAGAATGGATCTTTGGTTTCTATGGAACTGGGAAAAGCCATTCCTTATTCCATTGATAAATTGCAGGAAAGAGGCCGTTTCTTTATTGATCCGGGAGAGGATATCTATGAGGGTCAGGTTATTGGGGAGAACTCCAGAGGAGATGATATGACCATCAATGTCACTAAAACCAAAAAACTTTCCAATGTTCGTTCGGCCGGGGCCGATGACAAAGCGAAAATCGTTCCGGCGATCAAATTCTCCCTCGAAGAAGCATTAGAATACATTCAAAAGGACGAATATGTGGAAGTTACTCCAAAACACATTCGCCTGCGCAAGATCTATCTCACTGAGGTAGACAGAAAGCGAAATAAATTAGCATAAAAAAAGCGCCTTAAGGGCGCTTTTCTATTTCTATTCCTCAATCCATTGGAGCGGGATGCATCGCAGCTGCTGCAGCACCAATGATTCCGGCATGGTTTTGTAGTCCGGCAGGTATCACAGGGGTCTCAATGGTGATAAATTCTTTGTATTCGTCGAAATCTTTGGAAGTACCTCCTCCCAGGATGATCAGGTCCGGAGCAATAATCAGATCCACAAACTCCAGAAAGGTGTTAAAGCGTTGTCCCCATTCTGCGTATGATATTCCTTCTCTTTCCTTGGCAGAAGCTGCAGCCCAGTCTTCGATCTTTGTATATTCTTTATAGGGGATATGACCCAGTTCAAAATTAGGAATCAGTTCTCCGTTCCAAAATGCACCACTGCCCAGTCCCGTACCTATGGTGATCATGACCACAAATCCGTTTTTCCCCCTTCCAATACCGTAGTTCATGGTAGCATATCCTGCAGCATCGGCATCATTAATGATCGTGACCGGTAATCCGGTGGCCTCGCTGAATAATTCTTTAACATTGACGTTGAGCCATTTCTTATGCAAATTGCCTCTGGACTTACAAATACCGTGTCTCACAGTAGTTGGAAATCCACAACCTACAGGGCCATTATAGTCAAAATGCTCAACGATCTCCTTAACCACTTTGGCCATTGGTTTAGGTTTTCGTGAAGACGGTGTGGGGATACGAAAGCGTTCTGTTAGCATTTCCCCGGTGATAGAATTCACAAGGGCTCCTTTCATGCCCGAACCTCCAATATCAATTCCCAGTACTATCATATAAAAATGTAAAAGCCGGCAGATGCTGCCATGTTCGTCGGGCGTAAAAATAACAAAAAACTAGAACAGGCCATAGGTGTCTATTCACATTCGGTCTTCAGACCTGAGATGGTCAAAGATCACTTTGCATACCTCAGATACTTTTTCCCTATCGTGATACCCCAACCAGGCCATCTCTTCGATCTCAGAATCTATTTGTAATTCTCCCTGGTAGTCTGCCTCATAGCAGGTCATACGAACCAACATTCCCGGAGGTTTGCCATCTGCCTGCGCTTCAAAGACCCGTATAAAACGAAAACTATTCGGATCTAAAAGTACTTTTAGTTCTTCTTTTATTTCTCGCGTCAAGGCTTTCAGATCCGATTCTCCTTTATCCCTTTTACCCCCGGGCAGATAGAACAGGGATTTGCCCTTGCTGCGAACACAAAGTATACGCCTGTCTTTTAAATGCATCCAGGCCAGCTTATCGATGGTATTTTCTGATGGTTCCACATAGTAATCAATTGAATTCAAAGAATGGTTGGGATCTATGGTGTCCAGGAAACTATCAATACCTTTTCCAAACAAAGTGAGCATTCCCAACTTTTTATTTCTTCCAAGAGCACTGGAGATCGTTTCATCACGGTTACCAAAAGGATATCCTCCTTTTTTGATCCAAAGGAGATTCAATAAATGTTGCATAAGAACATTGCCCAATTGATCTATTGAAACGGCAATTTTTAAAAGGTACTCTCCCAGACCTTTCAGACCTCCTTTGAACAAGGTGTAAAAGAATCCGTAAATAAGACCAAGGGGTCCGGTGATAAGTAGTAGTATCACCGAAATAAAAAATAGCAAAACCCCAAATATGGGATGCATTTTTTTGTCGGGTTGTAAAAGCTTTTTTTTCCGTATCACTTATTTCAATAAGACTTTACAAAGATTATTTTGCAGATTTCAAATTTGGTTGGGACCAGTACCATAGGAAGAAAAGAAATCCCACCACAAATAAGATGACCCCGAGCCCATAGAATAATTGGGCTAGTGTAAAATAATCTAAAAAGGGTAAAAGTACAATAGGTGACAAGAATTGACCCATAAACCAAAAGGTGGTAAGTCTTCCAATTTCCCTCCCGCGTATTTCCAATGGGGCTAATTGCATCACCCAGACATTGGCATTTGGGATCATCAGACCCATCCCCAAACCTCCCAATAACATTCCCAGGATCACCATAACATATGAGTTGCCAAAAGCAAAAGATATGAATGCGAGGGCCAGGAAAATATATCCGATGCCAAAGATCTGTCTAAACCCGAACATGTCTTTGATCCTACTGAAAGAAAAGGAAGAAATAGCAGAAAAAAAGGTGGCAGAAGCAACCGCAATTCCGATCATGGAATTTTTTTCGATTCCAATAGATTTTAAGTAAAATGGGATCTGAACAGGAATAATAAAGAAGATGATCCATATGAGCATTACATTGGCAAAAACCAGCCAAATTATTGAAGGCGACTTTTTTTGCACGGCATCCTTTTGAACACTCATAGAGGATGCAGGTTCTTTTAGGAAAAGGTAGGTAGCCGGCAGGATAAGGAGGGAAAAAAGATAGAGAAGAAAAGGAACGCGCCATCCAATATCTGCCAGAACTCCTCCCAGGGTTATAAAAATAATACCTCCGATAGACATGACGGCAATTTGCAATCCCGCAAATTTTTGGCGGGCCTGGCCCTGATAATAATCGGCGACCAGTGTAGTGACAATGGTCATGGTAATGCCTACACAGATCCCAAGAAGCGCTCTACCTGCCAGGATCAGGTAAATATCATCTAAATAATATCCCGATGTACCTCCAATTGCATAGAAGATCAATGCTGCCCCCAGGAGTTTTAGTCTACCTATTTTATCTATGATAATACCGGCAAGAATTGCACTAAGGGCAATAAAAAGACCGGGGAAGGACAAGCTGAGTTTAACCAATGCGGCACCATTAGGTTGTTGTTCGAAGGTCTTTGTCATATCCGGCAGTGAAGCCGAAATAGTGATCATAGACATAATAGTAAGGCTGCTAACCAATAAGATCGTAGCCTTTACTTGCCAGGTTTCAGAATTCATAGATTGAACCGGTGAATAATACCTCATAGATTTTTGCCTATGAGGTAGTTGTTAAAATGAAAGCTAACAAAACTTCAGGCCATTTCGCCTTTCATAAGTTTAGGAAGCATTACCTTAAAATTCTCTTTTTTGTTTAAATGTGGTAAGGGTTCACCAGGTTCCTCTACTCCCAGGAATTTACAGAGTGGCCCCCAGCCGTCCCTAACATCGTACACAAGAAGTTTTTCCTTAGGTACAAAACTCTTTACTTCCGCCAGATGTGCTTCCCATACTTTTTTGGCATGGGCCTTATCTTCAAAATTTCCGCTGAGCTCGCCTGCAAAAAAGGTCTTCTTAAAGAA
>JABDQS010000248.1 GCA_013042125.1 Eudoraea sp. | reverse complement strand
GAAAAGAGCAATCGGCAGAGGTCTTTGCCGCCTATGCAAATACGATCTCCTATGAGCTTATTACCGGAATCTCTTCACGCGTAAAACGCGTTTATAAGTAACCCCAAGAAGTTCATTTCTAATCATTTAAGGGTTTTTAATATACTTAACTTACAATTACACCGTTAGTTACACTAACTAATTAAAAACACACAAACAATGTTTAAAGAATTTAAGAATTTTATCATGACCGGCAACGTCATAGAATTTGCAGTTGCCGTGATTTTAGCCGGGGCCGTTAGCCAGGTGGTCAATGGATTTGTCAAAGACATCATAATGCCTGTTGTTGGTGAATTTACAGGTGGAGTAGACTTTGCGAATCTCAAATATGTCCTTACCGAAGCATCGGGAGTGGCAGGAGAGGCAGGAGCTATTGCTGAAAATGCCATTCGTTATGGTGCATGGATCAATACTATCGTAAATCTTATTATCGTAGGATTTGTGTTATTCATGATCATCAAGGCCTATAACAAAACAAAAACACCACCAGCGCCTGCAGCGCCTTCAGGACCTAGTCAGGAAGAACTGTTAGGAGAGATCAGAGATCTTTTAAAGAAGAAATAAGAAGTTGTTTCCTGATTACTCAGGAAAACCGCTACACTACTTAATAATGTAAACCCCTTGTTTGGTATAAAACTAAACAAGGGGTTCTTTTTGTTATAAAAATAACAAGCTGTTATATTTTTATAATACTTTATTCAGAGTTTGCCGCATCATTCTCATTCGATTACCTTTGGCCTCACAAAAAGTATTGATATGAAACTTGCGGTCGTAGGCGCTACAGGGATGGTAGGTGAGGTGATGCTCAAAGTATTGGCGGAACGAAATTTCCCTATTACAGACCTATTGTTAGTGGCCTCAGAAAGGTCGAAAGGAAAGGTACTCCATTATCAGGAGCGTCCCTATACTGTTATAGGTTTACAAGAAGCCGTTGAGGCACAACCAGATATTGCCATATTTTCTGCAGGTGGGGATACCTCTTTAGAATGGGCCCCAAAATTTGCCGAAGTAGGTACTACTGTGATCGATAATTCATCGGCCTGGAGAATGAACCCGAAGATCAAATTAGTGGTACCGGAGATCAATGCCGGCATACTGAGTAAAGATGATAAGATCATTGCAAATCCAAACTGCTCTACCATACAATTGGTGATGGCCCTGGCACCTCTGCATAAGGCCTATGTGATGAAACGCGTGGTGGTTTCTACCTATCAATCCGTAAGTGGTACCGGGGTAAAGGCGGTACAGCAAATGGAAAATGAAATGGTGGGTGCCAAAACTGAAATGGCCTATCCGTACCCTATCCATAGAAACGCATTACCGCATTGTGACGTTTTCCTGGAGAATGGCTACACCAAAGAGGAAATGAAATTGGCGAAGGAGCCCCAGAAGATATTGGATGATTCCAGTTTCGCCATTACCGCTACGGCAGTGCGAATCCCTACCTCCGGAGGGCATTCGGAAGCTGTGAATGTAACCTTTGACAAAGACTTCACCCTGGAGGCTGTAAGGCAACTCTTAAGAGATACGCCGGGAGTAGTGGTACAAGACAATCCGGATACAAATACCTACCCCATGCCCCTGTATGCACATGACAAGGACGATGTCTTTGTAGGAAGGATACGCAGGGATGAGTCACAACCCAATACATTGAACATGTGGATCGTAGCCGATAATCTACGTAAAGGAGCTGCTACAAATGCCGTACAAATTGCCGAGTATCTGGTAGGTAAAAACCTGGTCTGATAAAGCAGGTACAAAACTCTGTAAAAAAAGCCTATCCATCTTTCTTAACCAGAAAATTTTAAGGTATTTTTAGGGCACTTTAGAACCACCTTATATGAAAAAAATTGCCATTGCCCTTACCGCATTTATCGCCATTCTGGCCTGTAAAAACGAATCAACCTCAGAACTAATAACCGTGAACTATCCTGTTACTGCAAAAGTAGATACCATAGATACCTATTTTGACACAGAAGTTCCGGATCCCTATCGCTGGCTGGAAGATGATCGCAGTCCTCAGACCGAGGCATGGGTTACAGAACAGAACAAAGTTACCTTCGGATATTTAGAGCAAATTCCTTTTAGGGAAGATCTGAAAAATCGAATGGAAAAATTATGGAACTATGAAAAAGTAAGTGCCCCTTTCAAGGAAGGAGCGTATACCTATTATTATAAAAATGACGGGTTA
>JABDQS010000168.1 GCA_013042125.1 Eudoraea sp. | reverse complement strand
TTCTTACCCTGAACGAACAATTGGGTCTCAGCAAACAAAAACTATCCACCGCCACCCATCTTATCCTCACCCTGGGAACAGCCTGGGGATATGAATTCAAGAGCACAGGGAAATGGGTCGCAAATTGCCATAAAGTACCTCAGAAAGAATTTAACAAGGTCTTGTCCACTCCACGGGAAGTTATGGAAAGTCTCAGCGGGGCAATTAAAAAAATACAGAAGGTTAACCCAAACATAGCAATATACCTCACCATATCACCTGTAAGACATCTGAAGGACGGATTTGAAGAAAATCAACGCAGCAAAGCCCATTTGGTCACTGCCGTACACCACTTAGTGCAGTCTCAGCCCCGTAATACCCTGTATTATTTTCCGGCATATGAATTGATGATGGATGAATTGAGAGATTACCGCTTTTACGAGGCAGACATGGTGCATCCGAATGCTCTTGCCATTGAATATATCTGGGAAAAGTTCAGATCTTTCTGTATTTCAAAAGATGATCTGGGAACAATGCAAAGTGTTGCGGAGATACAAAAAGGACTCGCTCATAAGGCCTTTAATCCAACTTCAAAACAACATTTGGCATTTAAGGAGGCCCTGCAAAAGAAAATAGCGGGGCTGACAAAATCCTATCCCCATATTACATTTTAGGGATTGCTTACGATATGGCACCCACAGCATCTACCAGATCTATGCCGTCATCAATAAGATGACCAAGAGCAGGATGTTGCTGTTTTACTTCCTGTAAATGTTCCAGAATATCTTCGGCAAAACTAATATCGTTGTTATTTTTTGCCAACTCATACAATTCCACGGAAAGTAGCCAATCTTCCGGATAGTTCTCTTTGATTTCCTTAAAGACCTTATTCCTGGATATCGTAGTATTCGTTCCTTCCCTGAATTCCCGTATTTGATTGTAGAGCAACTGTAATTTTTTGCGCTCCGGGGATATGGTTGGTTTAATTGTAGTTGAAGAAATTTTATGGGTAACAAGGTCAAAACTGCAAAGGTCTGCCGGGCCATTAAATGCCGCAACGATCTTTTCACCTACAGCCATATTATAAAGTCCGTAGGATGGTTCAAATAGCACCTTTTTCCCATGGGTAACCGTGCAATTCTGAAAAGTGATCAGGATGATCTCTCCCCTTAAATTCCGTGTGCCGGTTATGATCTCCCCGGCAACTTTGATATCTCCTTCAAACTCCAGTACAATGGTTTCCCCTTCATAAATATTGTACGCTTTAAGGTCGCGTGGACTCATATCTTCAATGGCCAGGTTGATGCCCTTTAATTTCCCGATAGGGGAACCAAATCCAATTGAATGAATCTTGGTACTGTGCCCTACCAATTCTTTTTCACGATAGGCCAGAGCGGTCAAACCTTCTGTTTGGATGTATACCGGTTTATCTTCATTCTCAATAACCTTGGAAAAGTAACCAGAGATCTGCAGGCCGGTACTGAGTTCAACAGTGCACAGGTCCTTTGAGGCTATCACTTTGTTTACACCGCTAAGCCCCCCTTTTCGCAAGGCCATTGTATTGGCAAATTCTTCCAACACCTGACTCAGAAAGGCAAAATCTGGAGTTACGAATAGCTGGGGTTGAGGTTTTGTAATGTCAAAGGATGTATGGGCAGCTTCAATAGAGTAGGGTACTTTTTTAACCTTATCGGTCATGCACCAGGCGCTCTCGCCTATAGAGGAAAGGAGTCCTGCTCCATATATCTTAGGTTCTTTTACTGAACCAATTAAGCCGTATTCTACCGTCCACCAATGCAGGTTTCGGATGAGGGCTATTTCACTGGGTTCTCCCATATTTTCCTGAAGTGATTCTATTTTTGCTTCCGCCTCATCTATTGCTTCTTGCGAAGTGCCGGGAGCTTCTTTAATGATAGAGAGATGCCTTACAGCTTCGTACAATTCATAATCCTTAGCATTGGAGATCGCCTTACTGCCAATTTCTCCAAAGCGTCTGAGGTATTCGGCGTATTCCGGATTGGCAATGATGGGTGCATGGCCGGCTCCTTCGTGAATGATATCCGGGGCGGGGGTGTATTCTATATGTTCCAATTGTCTGATATCACCTGCGATAACCAGCACATTATAGGCCTGGAATTCCATAAAGGCTGAAGGTGGAATAAAACCATCTACGGCTACAGCAGCCCAGCCAAGCTCCTTCAGGATACGATTCATTCCATACAAATTGGGAATATGATCTATGGAGATCCCGGTTTTATCCAGGCCTTCTACATAGGATTTGTGGGCAACGCGACTTAAATAATCAACATTTTTTCGCATCACATAGCGCCAAACCGCCTGATCAATGGCGGTATAGTCCTCATAATTCTGAGGCTTTATATACTGCTTTAAGTGAGTGGGCAGTTTGTCTAAAATAGGATTGCTTTCAAATGTCATGGGGTACTGTTTATGGTATCTCAAAGGTACAAAATCCGAGGAATAAAGTTGGCTAAGGCACCATTTGAAATTTGCAGTTTATATCGTCATATCACAAAA
>JABDQS010000228.1 GCA_013042125.1 Eudoraea sp. | reverse complement strand
CCATTCCTTTAAGCGCCTTTCCTGCTCCCGGGATCATTCCCATGAGGTCTTTCATACTCCCCATCTTTTTGATCTGCTGTATCTGTTTCAGAAAATCATCGAAACCGAAGGTATTTTTTGCTATTTTTTTCTGGATCTTACGGGCCTCGTCCTCATCGAACTGTTCCTGAGCGCTTTCAACCAGTGAGATAACATCTCCCATTCCCAGGATCCTGTCTGCCATCCTATCCGGATAAAAGACATCAAGGGCATCCATCTTTTCGCCTGTTCCAATGAACTTTATGGGCTTATTGACCACAGATTTGATGGATATGGCTGCTCCTCCGCGGGTATCCCCATCTAACTTCGTTAAGATAACTCCGTCAAAATTCAAAACATCATTAAATGCTTTGGCCGTATTTACAGCGTCCTGCCCGGTCATGGCATCTACTACAAAAAGGATCTCCTGGGGGTTGATAGCGTTTCGTATGTCCGATATCTCATTCATCATACGTTCATCAACTGCCAACCTACCGGCAGTATCTATGATGACCACATTATGTCCGTTCGACTTGGCATGGGCTATCCCGGCTTTTGCAAGCGCTACCGGATCATTATTCTCTTTTTCTGAATAGACGGGAACATCTATTTGGTCCCCCACAACATGAAGCTGATCTATGGCGGCAGGGCGATACACATCACAAGCTACCAGAAGCGGATTCTTTGTTTTCTTGGTCTTGAGGAAATGAGCCAGTTTTCCCGAAAAGGTGGTTTTACCAGACCCCTGCAAACCGGCCATCAGTATAACTGACGGATTTCCGGAAAGATCGATTCCTTCTGCATCTCCACCCATTAGCTGGGTAAGCTCATCCTTTACGATCTTGACCATCAATTGACCGGGCTGTAAGGTGGTCAGTACATTCTGGCCAAGGGCCTTTTCTTTTACCCGGTTGGTAAACTCTTTGGCGATCCTAAAGTTTACATCGGCGTCTAATAGAGCCCTTCTCACTTCCTTAGTGGTCTCAGCCACATTGATCTCTGTGATCTGTCCATGCCCTTTAAGGACATGTAAGGCTTTATCCAGTTTTTCGCTTAAATTATCGAACATATCAGCTTTGCATTTATGAGAAATGCAAATTTAACAATTGGATTTAGATCATGGAAGTGTAACTCCAGAAATATGATAACAAAAAGGGCCACTTCTCAGAGAAGTGACCCTTTTTTAAAGAATGGGGGCAAATATTGTTCCCTATTTCTCGAATACCAGAATATCTTCTGCTCCTCCGGTATTTTCCTTTCTCAATTCTATACGTGTACTGCTCACTTCAACTATTCTCCAGTCATTGGTCAACACTATAAAATTGTTACCTACTCCGAAGTTCAGGTAGCACCTTAGCGTTCCTTCACTATCACGGATTATTCTCCATAGTCCACCCGCTATTGGATCGGCATTAACTTCTACAGTTATAACATTATTAGAAGAGAATACATAGTCAAATTCATCATACCCGGCAGTTGATTCGTTTCCATCGTAAACAAATTGTGCCATTCTCCAAGGACCGTCTAACAGGAAGCCTCTGATTTCCATGACATCATCATCTTCCATGTTGTCGTTACAGTGACGTTCCAATAGAAGTTCATAAGCGGTGCCTTCTATATCAAACTTCAAACGTTTATTGTTCAAATCTCTCAACAACCATTCGAAACTTACGCCCGGCTCATCGCCCATAACAATTGCCATCACCAACTGACCCTGTGCGTTGGTAGTGATTTCCCAAGTTCCGGTTGAAGTGTTTACACCATTACTTAAGGTTACTTCCGCATTGGCTCCAAAAGAGAATTTATAACCCAACAAACGGTCTATTTCCTCTCCATTGTTCTTCACCTTTTTTATTACCCAGGCACATTCCTTAAGAATCTCACGTAGAGTGTTAGGATCTTCATTGAACACGTCACAAGCATTTGCAAGGATGATCTTATTTCCGCCTTCAGCATATAATTTGATCTTGCCTTCCTCTATTTCGTATACAAACCATTCCAGGGTAAAGTCTACAAGAACATCAAATTCCAGGTTCAATAAGATTCCATGGTCTGTCATACGACTGTTCCAGAAACCATTTAATACATTTCCTTGTCTGTCCTTTACAGTAACCCCACCATCTTCTGTAAAGTTCATCAAATACTCAAAGTACTGATCGGTCTGGTTGATCGCATCGCGTTGAACTTCACGTACTAACCATGGGCATTCTGTAATTAGATTGTTGAATCTTTCCAGTGTAAAATCGTCATCGTTATAATCATCATCGTCATCCTCATCACAGGCATCTTTAGCACTCTCAATAGCAGTTGCTAGTTCGGCATTGCTGCTTACGGTTACACGCGTACCATCGTACAATTCTAAAGTTACAGGGAATTCAATACTGATAAGGTCATCATCATCCAGACCTTTAAAGAACAATCTTAATTCTTCATCACTGTTGACGGTAACACTTCCTGTTTGTTGCTCATTGATATCAAAAGTGAACAAGGTAATGGGATAGACGAAATCGATACACTCAATATCATCGTCTTCTCCACCCTCCAGGCATTCTTCGGCAAGAGCACGTAATTCTTCTTTGTTATTGATCACAATTTGAGTAAAATCACCTAAAGTAATAGTGATTGGGAAAATGATCTCAAGAAGATCAATGTCATCATCTATCGCATCAAAGATCTCTTCTATAAGATGAAGGTCTTCGCGAGAATCGATAGTGATTTGGATTCCGTTCACCTCAACGGTATATGGAAAATTAAGTGCAATACAACTGGCACCATCCACAATATTGTCAAAAGAACCATCATTAGTGGAGGTCCTTTCAATAAGTTTGGCCGTAGTAGAACTGGCCATAAGGGTTTGCTGCTCGTCTGGTTGTGGTAATTCCTCAAATTCTTCCTGACAAGAAGTAACCATCAGCGTTGCCATAAACAGCAAACTAAACACTGCATACTTAAAAACATTTTTCATAACGATTTGGATTTTTTGTTGTTCGTATATGTCTATAACACCGCTCTTTTGAAATACCCTACCCGTTTTTTTATTTTTTTTAAAATATCTTTGGACCTAATCAATCACATAAGAGGGGTACACTATGGATAATGTCTGTGAAGAGAAAGTCTTCAACGCTATCTTCAATTCCAATTCTAAAACGATCTTTAACTATATATATTATAAATATGGTAACGAAGAAAAGGCCTATGATGCTGTACAAGAGGCCTTTGTAAAGCTTTGGGAAAATTGTGCCAAGGTTGCCCCGGAAAAGGCAAAGGCATTTGTGTACAAGGTGGCCAATAATTTATATCTAAATGTGCTCAAGGCGGAGAAGGTGCGATTAAAATATGCGGAAAAAGCTCCGAAGACTTCCCCGGAATCACCGGAGTTCCTGATGGAAGAAAAAGAATTCAAAGATAAATTAGACAGGGCCCTGAACAGTCTTCCTGAAAATCAACGAACCGTTTTTCTTCTCAACAGGATAGATGGAAAGAAATATGCGGAGATCGCCATAATGGAAGGAGTTAGTGTCAAGGCCATAGAAAAACGAATGCATCTGGCCCTGAAAAGCCTGAGAGCGCAAATAGATGGAATTTAAATATATTTTAATAGCTTCCGAAACCGTCGTGTTTTCAGGGGCTGGCAAAAAAAATATCGACCAATGGTAGGGTATTTTGTGATCTAAGTGTTATAAAGGAGTAAAGATTAGAAATCATGCAAGAAAATTACTTGGCCAAATGGCTCAATAACGAACTAAGCGAGGAGGAACTAGCGTCCTTTAAGCAATCTGAGGAGTACGCCTCCTATCAGAAGATTGTGCGTGCCTCCGATGCCTTAGAAGCTCCGTCCTTTGATATGGAGAAGGCCCTTGGTGATTTCAAAGATCGTCAACTGAAGAAAGAAACAAAGGTCATAAAAATGAGACCTGCGCAATATCTCATGCGCATTGCTGCAGCTGTAACTGTATTATTTGCTGCTACTTATTTTTATATCAACTCACTAAATGAGACCTTTTCAACCGAATATGCACAACGCACAGAAATAGTTTTACCCGATGCTTCTGAAGTTCTCCTCAATGCAGAATCTGAACTTTCATACAGCGAAAGAAAATGGGATTCCGAACGTAAATTAACCCTGGAAGGAGAAGCTTTTTTTAAGGTTGCCAAGGGTGAGAAGTTTACAGTAACAACAGATCTTGGTACTGTAAGTGTACTGGGAACCCAGTTTAACGTTGAGAGCAGAAAAGGCTTTTTTGAAGTTACCTGTTACGAGGGACTTGTAAGCGTAAGCTACCAGGGTAAAGAAGAAAAATTGCCTGCAGGAACTTCCTTTTTGGTGGTCAACGATCGTATAATGCCTGTTGATGCACCGCTTACCTCCGAACCTTCGTGGGTAAATAATGAAAGTAGCTTTAAAAGTATCCCCCTTACCTATGTCTTAAATGAATTTCAAAGACAGTACAACGTTACTGTAGAAACTAAGAATGTAGATCTTACCCAACTTTTTACAGGTACTTTTAGCAACACAAATATAAATTTGGCGTTACAGAGTATAAGTACTCCTTCTCAAATAAGTTATACCTTAGAGAAGAATAAAGTGCTCTTCTATGCAGAAAACGCGCCTTAAGAGAATCGCATCTTGCTTTTTGATTCTTTTTTGGGTCCTTTCTATCGGATGGGCCCAGGAGGATAATAAGGTTGCTCTTATACCTTATATTCAAACTTTAGAACAACAATTCAATATTAAATTCTCCTATGTGGATGAAGATCTTGAACATTTGCAGGTTCAAAAATCTACAGCCACTGACCTCGAAGAGATCTTAGAAACACTCAGACAAGGAACACAGCTCCGGATACAAAAACTATCGGACAGATACTACACCATTACTCAAAATGTTACCGTTGATATCTGCGGGTTTGTTTTCGATAATTATGGGCAAAACAATATTCCGGGTGCATCTGTAGAGGTTTTGGGGAGTAGTATGGCGATAATCACAGATCCTGATGGACTTTTCTCATTATCCAATATTCCAAGAGATGCCATTCTCCGTATTCGTTTCCTGGGTTTCAAGACCCGATTCATAAAGTCAGAAGAACTTGTTGGCAGTGACTCCTGTACGCCTATTCTTCTGGGACTGAATTACCAGGAGCTGGAGGAAGTTGTAGTGTATCAGTTCTTAACGACCGGACTAAGCCGTGAAACCGACGGAAGTATTCTTCTGAATGTTGAAGATTTTGGGATCCTCCCGGGATTATTAGAGCCGGATATCCTTCAAACCGTCCAGGCCTTGCCCGGCATTAAAAGCATAGATGAGACAGTCTCCGACATTAATATAAGGGGGGGTACCAACGATCAAAACCTCATTCTGTGGGATGGTATAAAAATGTATCAGTCCGGCCATTTCTTTGGACTTATCTCAGCCTTTAATCCGTATCTCACAGACAAGGTAACGGTAATAAAGAATGGCACCAGTTCCCAATACGGGGATGGAGTTAGTGGTATCATTAGAATGGACACAAAAGATAAGGTTCATAAAGATATGTACGGAGGTGCCGGTTTTGATCTTATCAGTGGTGACCTTTATGGCCACATTCCACTTAACGAACAGCTGGCTGTGCAATTCTCAGCAAGACGCTCGGTAACGGATTTCCTGAATACCCCTACATACAATCAGTTCTTTGACCGTGCCTTTCAGGATACTGAAGTAAAGGGCGCTGGTGGTGCCGATGACCCAATTACCAGGGAAGAGAATTTTTATTTCTACGATTTTAGCGGCAAACTATTATATGATATTAACAGATATCACAAAGCCAGGGTGAGCTTTATCAATATCAACAACAATCTGGACTATCTGGAAACCGATGAAAACACGGGGCGGAGTAACCAAAGCCTGTTAGACCAGACCAATTTCTCCTTCGGAGGCCGACTGGAGAGCAGCTGGACAGATAGATTCTCGTCGCAAATCAATGCTTATTATACAAGATATAATCTAGATGCCGAAAACATTGAAGGTAATGGGCAGCAATCACTTTTTCAGAATAACCAGGTGCTGGAATCCTCTGTAAAAGCGCTAACATCCTATGAGATAACTGATGACATAGTGACCAATAATGGGTACCAATTCATAGAAGTGGGGATCACAAACTTCACCAATGTTTCTCAGCCTCCTTTTAACAGCAATATCAAAGGCGTCATTAGAACCCATGCCTTGTTCACGGAATTGCAATACAGCTCGCCTGATGAAAAAATAGATTTTACAGGAGGGGCCAGATTGAACTATATTGAGAACCTGAGTACTTTTGATGCTTTGATCCTGGAACCAAGGATCAATATAGGTTATGTCCTTTTTCCAGATTTTCGGGTTGAATTTCAGGGGGAGTTTAAAAATCAGACCACCAACCAGATCATTGATCTGGAACAAAACTTCCTGGGTATTGAAAAACGTCGTTGGATCTTGTCCGATAACAATACCCTGCCCATCACAAAAAGTAAGCAAGGATCTTTGGGGATCAACTATGACCGTAATAAATGGTTTATTGGTCTCGAAGGATTCTACAAGGAAGTGGAAGGCGTTAGTACGGCTACCCAGGGATTTCAGAACGAAGATCAATTCAATGGAGAGATAGGAAGCTATACCATAAAAGGTGCAGAATTTCTCGTAAACTATAAGAACGTGAGATTCAGCAGCTGGCTTAGTTACGCTTTTAATAAGAATACCTATTATTTTGAGGACATCACCCCAAATGAATTTCCCAATAACCTGGACATAAGGCACACACTTACACTGGCAAGTACCTATAATTACAGGAATTTAAAACTGGGAATAGGCATTAACTATCGTACCGGCAAACCGTATACTGAGCCGCAGGAAGGGGCTAGTGCCATAAATACTACCGTTTTTCCGAATACGATCAACTATCAAAGCCCCAATAGCAGCAGGCTTCCTGACTACCTCCGTGCTGATGCATCCCTCATATACACATTTCAATTGGGAGAGGCTGTCAAAGCAACTGCAGGTGCTTCTGTCCTTAATTTACTCGGGAAGCGCAACGTGCTTAACACCTATTACAGATTGAACGATCAGGACGAAATAGAAACGGTAGAAAGCATCTCGTTGGGTCTAACCCCCAATGTAAGTTTCAGGATCAGTTTTTAGTTACGGTTGAGTCGGGTCATGACTATGACATGGGGAAAAGTTATGGCTGCCAGAAAATAGATCATGATAGAAAGAAATAATCCTTCCCTATCCTGGAAGAAATAATAAAGTACGGCTAACCCCACCATAGATATCATCCAATACAGAAAGGATGTTTTCAAATACTGGAGAAAATTAACCTTATTGACAGCCCCGTATAAATACTGTATCTGATCTCTGAGAGAAGGAATACTGTGCCAGATTACAAAATAAATGCTAAAAGCCCATAGAAGAGACGCTGATTTAAAAACAATGAAGAAAACAATCAGGAAAAATAGTTCTTTTATGATATTTATCTTCAGTTGTTTCTTGTATGCCCACCATAAGTAGATCCCTATAAATCCAGTGAAAGAAACAATTAGAGTATACAAATAGTACTCTTCTCTCATCAATACTCCTGTTATTGTTTCTATGATGGGAGTTACTTCTTCCTGGTTAACATAAAACAACAAGAAGAAAATAACCAGCCCGTAAAGTGTGTAAAAGGAAGTAGTAAGCGCCGATTTAACACGGTACGTTGCCCAATGTTGTTCTCCAAAATGGTAGCTGCTGGCTACGACAAAAAAGAGTAAAGCAAGGGAGGGAATAAAAGAAAAGAATAAGGCCGTTAACGCTACCACAGCCAAATAACTCCCTAAAGCCCTTAAAAAAAATGACCTTTTTGTGAACGAGGTTGATTTCTGGATAAGTTTCAGATCATTTGAACCATGGAAGATCCCAAAGGTGAAAATGAGGAAATACGCAAGGATTGATTCCACTTTTACATCAAAAAAGACCGTGATCCACAAGAAAAAGAAGGTGGAAACGATCATGAAACTGCTGAAAGTGTTAATATTTTGTTGTTTTTTTTCCAATATGGTAAAAATAGGGTTTTTAAATTATCATATTATGTTCAAGTTTATGTATATTTGGTTAAACAAAATTAACTAATTCTATATTTATGGAAAATTTTTTAGCAACAATTTCATTGGTATCCCAAATGGCTACTGATGATTATGTAGGGTTCACCTTCTTCGTAGGTTGTATGGCGATGATGGCTGCCTCTGCATTTTTCTTTTTATCAATGAGTAGTTTTGATAAAAAGTGGAGAACTTCCATCCTGGTTTCAGGATTGATTACATTTATTGCCGCCGTGCATTACTGGTACATGAGAGATTACTGGGCAGGTTTTGCCGAATCTCCTACCTTTTTCCGCTATGTGGACTGGGTATTGACCGTACCACTGATGTGTGTTGAATTCTTCTTGATCCTGAAAGTTGCAGGAGCCAAGAAATCACTTATGTGGAAACTGATCTTCTTATCAGTGATCATGCTGGTTACAGGGTATTGGGGTGAAGCTGTAGACAGAGACAATGCCTGGTTATGGGGTCTTATCTCAGGAGTGGCATATTTTGTAATCGTTTACGAAATCTGGTTTGGTCAAGCCAAAAAGCTTGCCGAAGCTGCAGGTGGTGCAGTTTTAAGTGCACACAAAACTCTTTGCTGGTTTGTACTGGTAGGATGGGCAATTTATCCGCTAGGATATATGGCCGGAACTCCTGGATGGTATTCCTTCATAGGGGACTGGGGCTTGAACATGGATGTTATTTACAACATCGGTGATGCCGTTAACAAGATTGGTTTTGGACTTGTAATCTACGGATTGGCAGTAGCTCAGAGTTCAGAAAAATAAAATTCCTTTTAGGGAATAACGAAGAAGACCGCCTCCCGGCGGTCTTTTTTATTACATCCGTTCAGGAACCTGTATGCCTAATAAGCTAAATCCGGTTTTAATAACCTCTGCCACTTTTGCCGAAAGCAAGACCCTAAGAGTTCTTATCTCAACATCTTCCTCTCCTAAGATAGACACCTGCTGATAAAAGGAATTAAACTCCTTCACCAGGTCATAGGTATAGTTTGCTATCAAAGCAGGACTATACTGTGC
>JABDQS010000224.1 GCA_013042125.1 Eudoraea sp. | reverse complement strand
AATTAGCCCAGCGTATACGAGCTGGAGATCAATTAGCACTGGAGAAATTGACAAATGCAAATTTACGTTTTGTTGTTTCTGTAGCTAAGCAATATCAAAATCAGGGACTTACCCTCCCAGATCTTATCAATGAGGGCAATGTAGGCTTAGTTAAGGCTGCCAAGCGCTTTGATGAGACAAGGGGGTTTAAATTTATTTCCTACGCCGTATGGTGGATCCGTCAATCGATCTTGCAGGCGCTTGCTGAGCAATCGAGGGTAGTACGTCTTCCTCTGAATAAAATTGGATCGATAAATAAAATCAAAAAGGCATTTTCGTATTTAGAACAAGCACATGAAAGACCTCCTTCCGCGGAGGAGATCGCACAAGAACTAGATATGACAGTTAGTGAAGTAAAGCAATCCATGAAGAATGCGGGCCGGCATGTATCCATGGACGCCCCTTTAAAGGAAGGAGAAGATTCTAATCTGTATGATGTCATGCGTTCTGGTGAATCACCGAAACCGGATAAAGGGCTCATGTGTCAATCTTTGAATACAGAGATCAACAGGGCCTTGGATACCTTATCTCCTCGCGAAGCAGATGTGGTGAAGCTATATTATGGTATTGGTGATCAACAATCAATGACACTTGCGGAAATAGGACAGACCTTCGATCTTACCAGAGAGCGGGTGCGTCAAATTCGTGAAAAAGCAATCCGGAAACTGAGACATAATACCCGTAGTAAATTGCTGAAGGCATACTTGGGTTAACAGACAGAAATTATCAAATTAAAAAAGGGAGCTCTGAGGCTCCCTTTTTTATTGAAACAATATATACACTTACATACTTAAGAACAGCTTAGTCTACTGATCTCAAAATCTTTTAAAATTTCATTTAAATCTTCAATGAAGTTTAAATACGCTGCATTGTCATAATTTGGATTTGCCATAATAGTAGGGTTTTTCAGGTTTAACCGAAAGATTTAAAGGTAATCGAGTTCAGCTAATTCATTAATACTTAGAATTTCATTTAAATCCTTGAGGAAATTTAAATACTCCTCGCCGTAGGTATCGTATAACATGTTGGTTTGGGTTTATTAAATGAGACTTGGGACTCATTGATTACTTAGTAAACATATATTTTCTTTCTTTTTTCAACAATAGTTTGTGGTGTAGTGGCAAATAGTTGTTGTATATAACGCATTTTATGAGGTAGATATTGCCAGATCAAAAGCGGACCTGATATCGTAGTCCTGCAGAAACGGCGTAAAAATAATTTCCAGGGGCGAAAACAAGCTCTTGTCTGGTCATACCCAAATTGGCGCGGTAAAGAGAAGGATTGCCCTTAAAGGAAAATTGATATTCCAGCATGAGCTGTTGCGATTCCACGAATAAAACAGTCTCAGCGATCAATTTACTGTTAGCTAAAAACTGTCTGAATTCTGGCATAAAACCCATCCCACCCGAAAACCCAATGTAGTTATTGGCGTCTTTCAAATACTTACGGGCCATAAGTATCCCGGAAAGGCCGGTTGTATTGTTGTTCCTTGGGGTAACATACGGTCGTAGTGATAGGTAATAATTTCCTTTATAGAGTCCAATGGACCCGGTATAAATAGTAACATTACTCTCAGTAAACGACAAATACCTTGCTCCAAGAGATGCTTCAATACCTTTGGGAAGATTGGCGTAGAGGTCCCCTCCAAATCTATGGGTTGGATATTTCTCAGATTTACTATATCCATAATTTAGGTAGGCATATACTGATTTCGAAAATTTAGGGTATAGATCTATTTCATACTGAATGCCGTCTATATCAAATCTATTACTGTAGTTAATTCTGGGTATGATCTTTCCAAGTGAGGTTTCATGGATAAATTCGAGGCCTGTATAAAACATGGGATCGTACACAACATCAAAAACATCTGTAGAACTAAAAAGGGCAACCGTATTTTTGTACTTTTTGTCTTCCACGATCTTATCCTTAGCAGCGGCCTTGACGGGAGATTCTGTAATACCCTCAAGTTTCTTTAAAATTTCGCTTCTAAGTTGAACCAGGTCTTTTTCCTGCGATAAGTACAACAATGCCTTGTTAGTGAGTCCCAGTGCTAAATAAAAGTTCTCGGCGAACATCTCATTACGTATGGCCGCGATCCAAACTTCTTTATGCTGTCTTTCCTCCGAGGTAATACGATTAAATTGTTTTCGTGCTTCTTCATAATTTCCATCCCAACTATAGGTCTTGGCCAGCAGACTGCGCACATCTGTATAGTCCGGGTAGGCAGCTAGAATATTTGTAAGCGTATCCCTGGCTTCTACTCTATTCCCTTCAAACGCAAGCGTCATAGCTCGTTGCAGCGATACATCAGGATCTCCCGTATATGAGATTTCCTGGGCGTGCGTAAGCAAAGGAAAACTGCATAGAAAAAATCCATGGCATATATACTTCAATGTATTCTTTAGATCATTCATATATATCATCTTCAAAATCGAGGAAGCCTAAATTGCCACTGTCGAATAAGGTTTTTTCTTTTTTCATTTTTTCCTCCGCACGTTTTATCTTTTTATGCAGCTCATCGTTCTCAATTCTATTTTTGCGTATCAACGCTTTCACGTCGGCTACTTTATAATTGGTATCTGCCCAAAAATAGACGTCAAGAAGAGCCGAATACCCATCAGCATATACGGGGTATTTCTTTATTGCCGTTTCTAAAATAGTTGCAGCTTGTGCGTATTCTTTGTTCCATGCATGAATACGACCCATAAGTATTTCTGTGTCTGCATGGCCCGGTACCTCCTCCAAAATATGTTGACAAAGAAGAAGTGCTCGATCCCTTTTTCCTTCTATTGCCAGATCGCGTGCGGTCCTATAAGCATTATCGTAATCATCGCTGTTAAATACACTGTTGATCCAGACCATATCCGACTTGCTCTCAGGAGTCGCAATTCTTGTTTTCTTGTCCTCTGCAACTGGTATTAACTTATTCTCCATTGTTACATAGGTATTAATTGCCTTAAAATTTCTGAAGTCCTCTTTGATCTCAACTTTACTATCCTCATTTTTTGGACGAAACAAGGTAAGATCTGCCCCTATTTCATAAAAAGAGGATCCGGAAACACAGTGATTTCCTTTTATAAATTCCTGAATATTTCCTCTGTGACGATATAGGGGGATTATTTTATCTTTCTTAAAAAACCCTTGATGTACCAGGCCTTCACCCAACCAGGAGACTTCATTTGGGGTTTGTATTTCGTATTTGGAATACAACAATCCCGTAATGGAAGGCAGTATATCTGTATGGGCTACTAATGAACCTATACGCGCAGGCGATCTTAATAGAGGACTGTAGATAATAAGAGGCACCTTATATCTTCCCAGATGATCTGCCTGAGGAAGATCCGTAAGATTATGGCTCCCGGTGATCACAAAGATGGTATTTTGAAATTCGGCCTTGCGCCGGTATTGTTCCATGAAGTTTTTTATTGCATCATCTGTGTATAAAAGACTGGCAAATATCTCATCGTTCTTACTGATCAATCTTCTATTTCTACTTGTTAACTTCCCTGAACTCAGAATCTCTTCAACCTCACGTATGTATTTCTTTTCTTGTGGAATATTGAACGGATTCTTTGTGCTTTGTGTAAGAAAGACATCCAATCTTGGATAATACGTGCTCTTAAAATCATCATACCACTTTTGAAATAGTTCCCCATCTGGATAGCCAAGGGAAATACCGGCCGCATCTTCCTCTTGTTGGGAATATGAAGGGCCAAAGGCCTTTCTGCTCACCAACAGATCTATCTTTTCCTCAAACAAAAATTTTCCGAGATTATCCAAAGAACTATTACCTCCGAAATTGAAAGAGGTTTGATACCCGTTTGCTTTCAGAAGTCCAAAAAGTGTCTCTCTATCTGTTCCTGATGTATTATTGGTAAATCCATTTTCTCCAAAGGGTAAGGATCCGAATACAGATGGAATACTAGCCACAGACTCACCTGTATTACTCACATAATGAGGCCAGTACAAAGATTTCTTCAATAATGAGTTCATATAAGGCATAAACGCTTTGTAAACAGCTTTTTCGCCTATAAAATCGGCCCCTACTCCATCCATAACTATAAAAACAAGGTTTGGTTTTTTTTCACCTAAAGAAAAATGATCTGCTAAGCCATTTGGCGGATCGAAGGGTTTTAAAAGAGGGTATTCGCGGGCCCCTTCGTATTTATTGAAATCTAATGAGGCCTTTGCCTGATGATACAGGAGATATTGCGTTTTATTTTCATTCACAGGATTCTTTCTGGATATCAGTGTGGCCAGGAAAAGACTGAATAGAATAATAGTGAACGGATACATTCTATTGATCAGCGAGTAAATATTGGCAGTGATCCTATAGAACAAATACATAAGCGTTGAACAAGCCAATAATAGAATTGGTGTGCCATAAAACAGACTGAGACCACCATTATTTTGTATCCTGTCATAAAAACCTGCTCCTAAAATTTCATAGTAATCCACATAGTAATTGGTAAGTAACCCTTCTATTACCAGTATCAGAAGTAAGATTATTGTAACCGTCTTGAATCCGAGATTTGGTTTTATACGTTCAAGGAAATTGAATAAGAATGCTAGGAAAAGGGCACTTATGGAAACAAAACCAAGATGGTGGACCATTAAAAGAAAAAAGCTTTTGTTTAGAATACTATCGAGCACCCCGGACCAGTACAATCTTGCATTTTGATAAATAGCCATTAGCACGAGGCAAAAGAAGAAAGACAATACAAGACGTGTGAAGTCTTTCAACTCCTTTCTCTTAGCTCCTATGTTAATATCTACCTGCATGTTTTATGCTTTTGCAAATCCTTTTCTTACCTGTGAACCCCATCCAGATTTTATCTTGAATAATTTCTTGTAATTCCCTCTAACAGAAGACCATACCACTATGGGATGAAAAAGAATAGGTTCAATAATGGCAAAGATCATAAG
>JABDQS010000217.1 GCA_013042125.1 Eudoraea sp. | reverse complement strand
GAAAAGGAAACAGGAGGAGGTCGGGAATCAGGATCTGATGCCTGGAAAGTGTATATGAGAAGGCAAACCAATACCATAAATTACACTACTGAACTACCGCTCGCCCAAGGAATAAAATTTGATCTTTAATGTTCTCTTTTGAATATCTTTAGCTAAAATAAGAGTTATAAAGAGGTTCAAGAACACCTCTGTTATTGTTATTTTAATTTTTAATATCTTGTAGGAAAATACATCTAATCATTATCTCTATGTCCAAAAAAACGACGAACATCATAGGATTTCTATTAGCACTCCTTGCAGGCACCTATTTTTTTGCAATGTACTGCGGTCAATGTGCGTAAGCACAATGCCTGAGGATACACACTTTTCCCGCCCACTTGTTGCGGTTTAACAAACAATAAAATACATTTCTTATGGATCTAGAATATATGAATATCTGGTGCTGGCTCATTCCTCTGGCCGTTGGGCTCGTTTGTGGATTTTTTGGATACCTGATTGGCAGAGGGTCTAACCCAACTGTTGATTTTAAATCTGAAATTAAATCCCTAGAACAGCAAAATGAAAAGGCGAAGGCCGATCTTGCCAAATGTGAGCAAAAACTAGCAGCAGGTTCTGCCTTGAACAATGATACTGCGCATCAGTTCGATGCCCAGGCGGCCAAAAAAGCACTCGGTAAATCTGTAAAATTCAATGATCTCTCACTTGTAGAAGGCATAGGTCCTAAGATCAGAAGCCTGTTTCATAATTTTGAAATTAATACATGGCAGGCCCTTTCAGAGACCTCCGTTGCTAAATGCCAGGAAGTTTTGGATTCTGGAGGCGATCGGTATAAAGTTCACGACCCCGCTTCATGGCCTATGCAAGCAAAGATGGCTGCTGAAGGAAAATGGAAAGACCTTGCCAAATGGCAGGATAAACATAAACATGGAAAATTATAGAGAATACCCCCGCTGTAAAAAGGCGGGTTTTTTTATATCATACCATTAGCCTGTACCCAGCTAAAACGATACTGATCTTCGGGAAATTTCATGCGTTCTGAGATACGTATCAGTCTCTCCGGAAGTTTCATAAGATAATCTCTGGCTTTTTCGGCCTCTGAACTTAAACCTCTGAGTGTTCCAAGATCCCAGTATGCATTTAATTTTTGCAAGATATCAATATAATCCTGGGAAGTGTAAACCCCTAGGCGTTGGGCACAATTAGAAAAATTCTCAAAGGCAGCCCCTATGGTACCGCCAGATTCTCGTAAGAAATGTGCCGGCATAATAATCTTGAACTTCATCATATCTGCGAAGGCCAGGATCATTCCGTTAGGGTCATGACCCAGAATGGTCTTTACAAATTCCCGGTATGCCAGGTGATGACGCATTTCATCTCCTGCAATGATAGAGCACATCTTGCCTAAAAGAGTGTTCCCTTTTTTCTTGGCCATTTGGCCTACTCTTTTATGCGAGATGTTAGTAGCCAATTCCTGAAAAGTAGTATATATAAAATTCTTGTATGGATCCCTGTCGGTACCAATATCAAATCCATCGGTGATCAAATGCTGTGTTGAGATCTCTACCTGCTTCATATTAACCCGGCCAGACAGATACAAGTATTTATTTAAAACATCTCCATGTCTGTTCTCTTCTGCTGTCCAGGCTCTTACCCATCTGGACCAGCCATTGTTCTCCTTTGCGTGCTGATTGATCCCCTCAACATCCATTAGCCACGATTCATAGGTTGGTAAAGCCTCCTCTGTAATGGTATCGGCAACCAGGGTTACCCAAAAATCATATCCTAATTCCTTGGCCTCTTCCCTGATTTGTTCAACATGATCAAAGAAGCCATCTGATTGAGAATCGGGTAGAAAATCTGAGGGTTGCCAAATCTTATCTGCAGGGATTAGGAAATCATCCATAAACCCGGATACCTTTGGCTCAATGGCATCCATTACTTCTAATCGTATATTCTTCATTTGTTCCATGTTACCCTACAAAGTACGAAAATAATTAAAGGAAATTCTATTAAAAGATTACCAAAATTTAGTTTCTACCCTGCTCTCCGGGATAAAACGAACACACAGGATCACTTTGCCAAAATTCTTTAGTGTCTACGTTGAGGATTGATAAGGGGCCCTTATAAGCCGCTGCGGTATCAATGTTCCAAACATTGGCTGCCCGGTAAGGTTCGGTCTTGCCTATTTTGTTTAAAGGAGTATGGCCAATATAGATCTCTTTGTAATGGGCAAGTCGTTTTGGATAATACAGGCTTTCCCTGGTTAATTTCGGGTCTAAGGAAAGTGCCAATTCCCAGAGGGTGCGATCCCAGTAAAAAGTCTTGGAGAAATATTCGAAATCTACCCCCTTAAGATTCGTAAATCCGGCATGCAAAAAAAGTCTTTGCTCTTTGTCCAGATAATAATTCCGAAGTCCCTCGTAAAATGGCAAATGGGCTTTCTTTATATCTTTCCCGGCCTTTTCATAAGAATCTATGGTTGCCTGTCCCCCATTCATTAACCACAGTGGATTATCCTCTCCGGTCTCTAACCAGTGAAAACACAGATCATCATGATTGCCTCTCAGAAAGATACATTTGTGCTTTTGTTGTAAATCCATAAGAAAGGTTACGGTCTCAGCAGCATCACTCCATCCGTCCACATAATCTCCCAAAAAAACAAGCAGATCGCTTTGCTGTGCATCTGCTCTTTTCAATACCTGTTGTAAGGCTTTCAGTCCTGAATGTATGTCTCCGATGACCAGTGTTCTCATGCTGCAAAAATCGTAATTTATTGCAGGAACTCACCATGGTGTACCTAAAAAATAAAGCCATTCTTATCCTATTCCTATTAATTCTTAATGACATGGTTTATATTGCACTTTAATATTCTGGTATTTTGTTCCGCTAAAAACACTAAGGCCATCCTATGCCATCGAAACGAATTTATTGTATTGGTGAATTATTGATCGACTTTGTCGCCGAAAAGCAGGGGGCCGATCTTTCAAAAGCCTCTCTTTTTACAAAGAAGGCAGGGGGAGCTCCGGCAAATGTTGCCTGTGCTATTTCTAAATTAGGAGGAAAAAGCGCTTTTGTAGGATGTGTGGGAAACGACCCATTTGGGACTTTTTTACTTAACACCCTGGATGAATTCGATGTAGATCTTTCCCTTGTGCAAAGATCTCAAACCTTCACCACCCTGGCTTTTGTTTCATTAGCTGAAAATGGGGAACGCGATTTTGTATTTTCAAGGGGTGCAGACAGGGAACTGACCTATGACACTACCGTTAAAGTTGCTATTAAAGATCATATGGTTCACCTGGGCGCAGCTACAGCCCTCTTGGGCGGGCCTTTGGAAAAAGCCTATAGCCATTACCTGTTCGACGCGATCACCGAAAATGCATTTATCAGTTTCGATCCAAACTTTCGTGCAGATCTATGGAAAGGCAAGGAAGCTGTTTTTATTAAAAAATGTATGCCCTATATCGAGAAATCTCATTTGTGTAAATTTAGTCTGGAAGAGGCTCAAATGATATCAAAAAAGAGTTCTCTTACCGAGGCATGTGCGGTACTGCACAACATTGGAGCCCAAATCATTACAGTAACCCTGGGTTCGGAGGGCACCTATGTAAGTACGAAAAATACCCAACAGACCATTCCAAGTATTGCTGTAACACCTGTAGATACCACCGGAGCAGGGGATGCATTTATTGGATGTCTTTTACATCAGATCAGTACACTAGACTCACATGATCATATTCTAAAAGACGATACCAAACTTATGGATATGGTTGTGATTGCCAATAAAGCTGGAGCAATAACAACTACAGGGTATGGCGCTATTGAATCTTTGCCAGATAAATATCAATTGTACACATCAACATGAATCAAACAGCGCTTCACAGGAAGCTTGCTTTAAAAGATCTGAAAGATCTCAAAAAAGTTAGCTCTAAAAAACTATTTGATCTTCGTGTTGCGGCAAACCTTCCGCTAATCAAGGAATTGTTTTACACACTCTACAGTGATCCCAAATACAACCGTTATTTTAACGAACTTCAGGAATTGCTTCCTTCTTTGTTTCAAACAAGATCGGACGAATTAAAGATGCACGATCTACAACTACTCAAGAAAGGCAACTGGTATCAGTCTGAGAAAATGGTAGGGATGCAGCTATACGTAGATCTGTTCAATAAGAATTTGAAAGGGATAGAAGAAAAGATCCCATATTTCAAGGAGTTGGGGATAAATTTTCTGCACCTAATGCCGATCACAACCCGACCTAAAGGGGAAAATGATGGCGGATATGCTGTTAACAGTTATACCGCTGTTGACCGCAAATTTGGCTCTAAGAAAGATCTGCTGGCGCTTACTTCGAAATTAAGGAAGAACGACATTTATCTGATGCTCGATTTTGTAGTGAACCATACCTCGGATGAATATCCATGGGCCAAAAAAGCCTTAAAGGGTAGCGAGAAATATCAGGGCTATTATTATATGTTTCCGGACAGGACCATCCCCGACGCTTTTGAAGCATCCTTACCTGAAGTATTCCCGGCTACTTCACCCGGAAATTTTACGTACAGGAAAGAGATAGATCGTTGGGTAATGACAGTTTTTAATACATATCAGTGGGATCTTAACTATGCCAACCCGAAGGTATTCTTAGAGATGCTATCCAACCTGGTGGCCATGGTGAACAGCGGTGTGGATGTAGTGCGATTTGATGCCCTTGCGTTTCTCTGGAAAAAAATTGGCACAAATTCACAGAACCTCCCGGAGGCCCATATGCTTATTACTTTATTCCGTATGTGTCTCCAAACCATTGCCCCGGGTGTTATCTTTCTTGCAGAGGCTATAGTGGCACCTAAAGAAATCATAAAGTATTTTGGAGAAGGAAACAGGAAAGGTAATGAGTGCGAAGTGGCTTATAATGCTTCTCTCATGGCCCTCTTATGGAATTCCATAGCGACCAAAAAAACCTTGCTCCTAAACAAGACCCTTCGGAACAGTCCGGAGAAACCAGAGGAAACAACCTGGATCAATTATGTTCGTTGTCATGATGATATTGGCCTTGGATTAGAGGATCAGTATATCTCAGAACTCGGATGGAATCCCTGGCTTCACCGTATGTTTTTACTGGATTATTATTGCCAGGGATTAGATTGGAGTCCGGCAAAAGGGTTTAAATTCATGCATAATCCATCTACCGGCGATGGACGTATCACAGGTAGTTGCGCCTCTTTATTAGGCCTTGAGAAAGCAATGCAAAATCAACAAAAGGAGGCTGTTGACAAAGCCATAAAAAAGATCCTTATGCTTCACGGCATCATTTTATCTTTTGGGGGTATACCTTTGATCTATGCCGGTGATGAACTTGCAACCTTGAATGATTATTCCTATCTGAATGATGATCATAAAAAAAACGACAACAGATGGGTGAACAGACCGTCACACCAATGGGAAACTGTTGCTCAATTAAAGGATGGAGACAGACCCGCCTCCATTATTTTCAATGGACTTAAACATATGATCTCCCTGCGAAAGAAAATAAAACTGTTTTCAGATACCAATAATGTGGTCTTGCACGATGCACATAACCCACATCTTTTTCTTTATGAACGCATAGGGAAAAAGAAAGATGGAGTGTTGATTCTCGCAAATTTTGATGAGCATCCACAAATAATAGATTCTTCTGTCCTTGTATCATTGGGATATATTAAAGAGGGAGCCCTTCACGATATTCTGACCAATAAAAAATGGCCCCTAAGCAGTGGTTTGGTGGAAGTACAACCCTTTCAGCTTCTTTGGCTTGCAAAACCCTAGTTGTAACGAACCTTACGCAAGATCCTCAGCGATTCTTTTAAATTGTTATAAACTGCTTCTTCTCTGGATTTGATCAACCCTTTTAATATCTCCATCTGCTCCTTTGCTTCTTCAAAGCCATTTAAATAGCAAATAAGATAGGTGGCCGGAACAAGTTTCAGGTCTGTTACTTCGGCTTTGGTAAGGGCCCTGTCCTTATGGATTTTTTGGATCAACGCATTATTGGCATTATAGATATGGTGCAAGGTCTTGCGGTCGTACTGCGGAGGCTCAAATATAAGTTTTGCCGTGATCTGGTAGGTTCCGTTATCCTTAAAGGCGATCTTCACTTTTTCCAAAGGAAAGTACCGTTGTTCTTTGCCAAGACCCAATTGTACATATTCTGTGATAGCAAATGAATTATCTGTAAAGCTTATGGTGATCTCGTCCAGAGTGGAGTAAAAAAGTTTGACCTGCTCATTGATCAATTCTATATCTACCCTCGAATAATAGGTTTTATCTTTTACCTTTTTCTTATTCCCTGCCCAGCAGATCACAAACTGCTCCTTAAAGACCTTGTAGTAGCTGCTCAGATCTTTGTGACGGTAATTGAGAAAATCGATCACCCCATCCAAAGTAAGCTCAATATTGTTACGCGCATGTTGCTCAATAGTAGCCACGGTGGCCGAATTCAGGTCCTTTAGTTCTATATCGAAGGCTTTGGGCATACTAATGCTGCCTTCTCTGAAAAAGACGGCGCCGCCATAGTATTTCCAAATATTCTTGCGCAGGGAACAGACTTTGCCATTAGATCTGATGGTCACCAATCCCACCACCTTCCCTTCCGGTAGATGGGGAAATGGAATATTTTCATACGCTATTAAAGGTGGATTGTCCAGATAGGCGTTAACAAGATTCTGTATCTTACTATCATCAAAAAAATCGACTCCTACGATCTTGTTATCCTCATCTTCTACTCCTATGGCGATATAGGAATTGCTTTTAGGATTGCTGTTCGCCAGTGCACAGACGTGCTTTAAGAATTTTCCCTTCCCTTCCTTCTGCCCAATATCAATGAATCGTTTTTTATCGTAAAAACTATTCTCATCATTATGAGCCAAAAGGTTTTTTACCAGGAGGCGTTTGTTGATCATACTTGCTTCTTCACTATGGTGCTACTTGCCTGTGCCGTTGGCATCACCACCAGATCTGCAATGTTCACATGGTAAGGTCTGGTGACCACAAAATAAATGATATCTGCTATATCCTCAGGGAGTAGTGGTTGATATCCCTGATACACTTTCCCGGCGCGTTTCTCATCCCCTTTGAACCGCACCTCACTGAATTCGGTTTCCACCAATCCGGGGTTTACAGCACCTACCCGTATGCCGTATTCGTTCAGATCTAAACGCATGCCCTGATTGATAGCATCTACTGCATGTTTGCTGGCACAGTAGACATTTCCATTGGGATAGACCTCTTTCCCTGCAGTAGAACCTATATTGATAATATGCCCGGATCTATTGGCTACCATCGCAGGCAGGATGGCCCGCGACACATAAAGTAAGCCTTTCACATTGATATCGATCATGGCATCCCAATCCGAGAGATCTCCCGTTTGAATGGGATCTAAGCCGTGGGCATTTCCGGCATTATTGACAAGAATGTCTATCGCAGCAAATTCTTCGGGAAGCGATTTTATGGAGCTCTCTACTACATCCTTGTCCCTGACATCGAAATTCAAGGTATACACTTTGGTATGAGCACTAAGTTCTTTCACCAGGGCATCCAGATTTGCCTGCCGCCTTCCACAAAGCACAAGGGCTATGCCATGGTAAGCAAATAATTTTGCCGTGGCCATCCCTATGCCACTCGTTGCTCCGGTTATAAAAGCTGTTTTATTCATCGCTGTTAAAAATTATGATCTGCTAGGGAACTTTATGCCCCTGTGATGCCGTTAATAGTGTAAACCAGTCTTCCAATTCTAAGTTGATGTCAGAGGCCTTCATCCCATCTGCCAGTCGGTCCATATTAGTTGTCCCAACAACAGGATGTATGTGTGCAGGGTGTTTCATGAGCCAGGCCAGGATGAGTTGGTCGTCACTTGCCTGATATTTATCCGTGAGTGGGATCATCACTTCCCTGATCCTTTTATTTCTTTCTGTATCTTCTCGGAAATAAGACCCCAGCGGAGACCAGGCCATCGCAATTCTTTTCTTTGTTATACAGTCATCTAAAGTACCGTCATACATTACCCCCTCCGCAGTAAGTGAACATTCTACCTGGTTGGCACTGACCGGTACCATGGTTTCCAGCATTTCGATCTGTGAAGGAGTAAAATTAGACACCCCAAAGGCCCGTATCTTGCCACTGCTCATCAGCTGTTCAACCGCTTTGGCTATTGGTTCCGGGTCCATCAACGGACTTGGCCTGTGTAATAAAAACAGATCCAGATATTCGGTATGTAATTTTTCCAGAGAACGTTCCGCAGACCATGTGATATAGTCTGTTGAATAATTGTAATGTTTGGTTTTATTATCCCTGGTTTCACAAACATATTGAATGCCACATTTACTGATCAATTCTATGTCCTCCCTGCGGATCTTGCTATCGGAGAATGCCTTCCCGAATTCTTCTTCATTTCCATATGCCCCATAGATATCTGCATGATCAAAAGTCGTGATACCTTGTTCCAGACAATGATTCATCAATGAGATCATCTCATTTTTTAAAAGCTGTTTTCCCCAACTTCCCCAGGTCATCGTTCCGGCAATAATTCTGGAATATTTTATAGGTGTTTTCATAGGCGAGTGAAATTACTAAAAATCCCTTAAATACTTCATAAAACTTGGGGTTCACAAAAATTTTTAACCAATCGTTAACAGGCATTGAATGAATAAATTTTCAATTTGCATAGCCTTTGACCTAATAGATTGACATACAATTATTAAAAGACAATTATGGAAGAAAATAATACGGTAGATATAAGTGCGGTAAACGAGAAAATTGCTCAGGAAAGTGCTTTTATAGATCTGCTGATGATGGAGATGAATAAAGTGATCGTAGGTCAAAAGCATATGACAGAGAGATTGCTGATAGGCCTTCTTGGCCAGGGACATATTCTCTTGGAAGGGGTTCCCGGTCTGGCAAAAACCCTGGCGATCAATACACTGGCTAAAGCAGTTAAGGGTAGTTTTAGCCGTATACAATTTACCCCAGACCTCCTACCGGCAGATGTAGTAGGTACTCTTATCTACAACATGAAAGTGAATGATTTTTCCATCAAAAAAGGCCCCATTTTCGCCAATTTTGTATTGGCCGATGAGATCAACCGTGCCCCGGCCAAGGTACAATCAGCACTGCTGGAAGCAATGCAGGAACGACAGGTAACGATAGGTGACGAGACCTTTCCATTAGACGCGCCCTTTTTAGTAATGGCTACGCAAAACCCTATTGAACAGGAAGGAACCTATCCTTTACCGGAGGCCCAGGTAGACCGATTTATGTTAAAAACGGTGGTAGACTACCCGAAGATGAATGAGGAACAAATGATAATTCGCCAAAATTTGAATGGAGAGTTTGAAAAGGTTAAACCTGTTATTACACTTAAACAGATTCTGAGTGCTCAAAAGGCAGTAAGGGAGGTCTATATGGATGAAAAGATCGAAAAATATATTCTCGATCTTGTGTTTGCCACTCGTTATCCTGAAAAATACAACCTGGAAGATCTCAAGCCGCTGATCAGCTTTGGAGCATCCCCAAGAGGGAGTATCAACTTAGCTATCGCAGCAAAGTGCTATGCTTTTCTTAAAAGAAGAGGCTATGTAGTACCAGAAGATGTAAGAGCGGTCATCCACGATGTATTGCGACACAGGATCGGGATAACCTATGAGGCTGAGGCAGAAAGCGTCACCTCGGAAGAGATCATCAACCGTATCGTAAACGAAGTTGAAGTGCCCTAATAGTTCAATGTTTGAAAATCGTTCAACTGTTCCCTTTTGAACCAAGCTACTAAAACTTGAACCCATGGATACAAAAGAACTACTCAAGAAGGTTCGTAAAATAGAGATCAAGACCCGTCGGTTATCCGACCACATATTTGGAGGAGAATATCACTCTACCTTCAAGGGACGGGGTATGACCTTTAGTGAGGTTCGGCAGTATCAATTCGGAGATGACGTTCGGTCTATTGACTGGAATGTTACGGCCCGTTACAACGAACCTTTCGTGAAAGTGTTTGAGGAAGAGAGAGAGCTTACCTTAATGCTCATGGTAGATATTAGTGGCTCAGAGTTGTTTGGAACAGTAAATCAGTTTAAAAAAGCAGTGATCACGGAAATATCGGCAACGCTTGCTTTTTCGGCTCTGCAGAACAATGATAAAGTGGGGATGATCTTATTCTCTGATGAAGTTGAGTTATTCATTCCACCAAAAAAAGGAAAAAGTCATGTTTTGAGGATCATTCGGGAATTGCTAGAGTTTAAACCGCATAGCAAGAAGACCAATCTTACGGAAGCCTTGAAATACCTATCTAATGTGATGAAAAAAAAGGCCATCGTCTTTATCCTTTCAGATTTTATGATGGATGAATACGAACGTACCATGAAGATCGTAGCGAATAAACACGATGTGACCGGGATCAGAGTCTACGATCCCCATGAGGAGAACATTACGAACCTTGGAATGGTACAATTTGAGGATGCCGAGACCGGGGATGTTCATTTAGTGAATACTCAGTCTAAAAAAGTACGAAGTGCTTACCATGCCCATTACAGGGACAGGGTTAGTTACTTCCGGAATACGTTTACGAAATCGGGTGCAGGTATTTTGGATTGTCAGGTAGATGAAAGTTATGTGAAAAAACTACTGGGATATTTCAAGCAACGAGCTTAGGATCAATAATGAATAGTATTAAAACATATTTGAAAAATAAGGAGGCAGGGCTATATGGTAGATGGCTCATAGCGCTTTTTATGTTTTGTACTCTTGCCGTTAGGGCCCAGTCAGAGCCCAAGGTAAGTTCTTCTGTTGACACTACTTACATAAAGATCGGAGAGCAAATTCAGTTTCAGGTAACCGTAGAAGCAGATACAACGGCACAAGTAATATTTCCTGAGGGTCAGACCTTTTCGCCTTTGGAAACTGTGGAGGCATTTAAAACGGATACCACCAGGCAAACAGACCGTATGACCCTGCAGAAGATCTATGCACTAACCCAGTTCGATTCCGGCTCTTTTACGCTGCCTGTTCAGCGTATTGAGATCGATGGAAAAGGGTATTTTACAGATTCGTTAAAAGTGGAGGTGACCACAGTGGAAGTGGACACTATTAGCAGAAATATATATGACATTAAGCCGCTGATCCCTGTAGAAAAGAGTAGTGCAGATATTCCTTTCTTTGTATGGATCATTCTTGGTGTTTTGATACTTGCCGGGCTGGTTTATTGGTTCTTTTTTAGAAAAAAACCATTGAGCGAAGATGAAAAGGAGGCCCTTCTTCCTCCTTATGACAGAGCACTTCTGGAGCTAAAACGCCTCGAAAATTCTCGTTATATCATTCAGGATGAATACAAAAAGTATTATTCTGAGCTAACAGATATTGTGCGGTCTTACCTTGAAGAGGATGTGCATATCTCTGCACTGGAGAGTACTACCGGTCAGCTGATATCCAAATTGGAAATGATGAAGGATGCCGGGGCACTTAAAATTGAAACGGATACCATAGACCAATTCAAAAAAATACTGGAGACCGCAGATCTTGTAAAATTTGCACGTTCAAAACCTGCTTCATCCAAGGCCGAACAAGACAGGAAGGCTATAGAACAGATCGTGATCAAGACCAAAGAGGCCATTCCGGAACCTACTGAAGAAGAATTGATGCAAGAGGCCGCTTATCAGGAGACCTTGCTATTAAGAAGAAAGAGGAAACGATGGGCCCTGGCCGGTGTATCGGTAGCAGCCCTTCTGGTCCTTGCCGTGGGAGCGTCTGTGATTTACTACGGTTTAGAGAATGTACGGGATACTGTGCTTCGCAATCCGTCAAAAGTATTGCTGGAAGGCGAATGGGTATCCAGTTCCTATGGCTATCCCCCAATTGACCTGTCTGCTCCCGAAGTATTGATCAGGCAGGAAGTGGTGATCCCGCCAGAAGAAAAAGACAAGATCAAGAACACCCAGGTGTTTTCCTATTACAATCCGGATAATATGCTGGGGATTGGTACCACCTCTACTATGTTGACAGAACCAGCAGACCCCGATTATCAGAAAAGTATAGATGATGTCTTAAAAGAGTTTGCGGATAAAGGGGCAAGAAACATCATTACAAAACAAGAAGAATTCAGTTCTGTTTCCGGAGTACCCGGACTTAAGGTATACGGTAGTGGTACTTTCCAGGCAAGTGCAACGGGTGAAAGAGTAAAAGGAAAGTATGCTATTATATTATTCGGTGGAAAAGGATTTCAACAAAGAATAGTACTCTCATGGGAAGACGGGGATACCTATGCCGAAGAGATCATCAATAGAATTATAAACTCAATAGAAGTTAAAACACAGGTTTAGATGTTTGAAAATATCCAATTTGCGAATCCACAATTCTTCTGGTTGTTCTTAGGACTTCCTTTGGCTTTGCTTTGGTACTTTTTTAAACGAAAGGAACAAACTGCTACCTTGAAAATATCCAGTATCCAGGGGTTTCCAAAGAACGATCTATTACCCAGATTAAGGCCTCTTTTGTTTGTTCTGCGATTATTTGCAATTGCCGCTGTAATAACGGCCATGGCAAGGCCGCAAACCAGGGAAGTATCTACCCGGACAAAAACTACGAAAGGGATCGATATTGTGATGGCCATAGATGTGTCATCCAGTATGTTGGCAAGAGATCTCCGCCCAAATCGTTTGGCAGCCTTAAAGGAGGTAGCTTCCAATTTTATCAGAGAACGCCCTAGCGATCGTATTGGTTTGGTTGCCTATGCAGGAGAAAGCTATACTAAAACCCCGATCACCAGTGATAAAGGTATAGTGTTGAACGCTCTTCGTGAGATCACTTATGGACAATTGGCAGATGGAACCGCCATAGGAATGGGACTTGCCACTGCTGTTAACAGATTAAAAGATAGCAAGGCCACCAGTAAGGTCATTATTCTCCTGACAGATGGTGTAAACAATTCCGGTTTTATTGAACCACAAACAGCAGCTAATCTGGCGGTTGAATTTGGGATAAAGACCTATACCATAGGCCTGGGAACCAATGGCAATGCCCTTTCTCCCATCGCTTATAATGCAGATGGGTCTTTCCGGTACGGGATGCGGCAGGTTGAAATTGATGAATCCTTGCTACAGGAAATTGCCAAGGTAACCGGGGGCAAATATTTCAGGGCTACCAACAATCAAAAGTTGGAAGCTATTTATGATGAGATCAATAAATTGGAAAAAACAGAGGTAGAAGAATTTAAATATTATAACAACGAAGAGAAATTCAGACCGTGGGTACTTCTGGCAGGAGTATTTCTGCTTTCTGAATGGTTATTTAGAAATACATTATTTCGCAGTTTTATATAAGCAATGATACAAATAGACGAAGCGACATATTTTTACTTGTTCCTGATCTTCCCGGTCATGGTGTTGTGGTATATAGG
>JABDQS010000215.1 GCA_013042125.1 Eudoraea sp. | reverse complement strand
CCTATCACAAAAGCAAGTGGACGCTTTGGGCGAATCCTTTATGGTAAAAGGCTACAGTGAATGGTTGAAGAAAATTGGTGAGGCCCCAGTTATCATTGATACTTCCAGGACAAGAAAATCACTTCAGCGGCTAAGTGCCTATTACGGAAGTAAAGGCTATTTTAATAATTCCACCACTTTTGAGATAAATCAGGAAAAAAGAGGTCGGCGAGCGGCCATTGATTACCTGATCACTCTGGGAAAACCATATATCATTGATTCAATATCCCAAAATATTGCCTCCCCCGCTATAGATTCTATCTACACCTTGAACAAGAATTTATCTTTTATTAAAGAAAATAAACAATTTGATCTGGCCGACTTCAACCTTGAAAGGGAACGTTTAACAGAGCTTTTTAGGAATACCGGGGTCTATAATTTTCAGGAGAGCTCTATAACTTATGATATTCTTCGCGATACCACGGAAGTCATGGACGATCAGAAAATGAAGGTTGAATTGAATATTGAAAATTTACGGAAACGTGGGGATAGTGCCATAACAACTTCAGAATACAAAGTATTTTCCTTTGAAAAGATCAATATCTATGCCGACTATTATTTTGGAATTGAGGATGGTGAGCTTCAATCTCAGGAGTTTGAAAACTACACTATCTATTTTAAGGACAGACTGCGTTATAAACCTAAAGCCCTGACCGATGCAATCTTCCTTGAAAAGGATAGTGTGTATCGCGATCTGGACAGACTGCGCACCTACAGACAGATCACAAACCTGAATACCTTTAAATATCCCAACATTCAGATCATTGAAGACAGTACACAAACCAAGTTGATCTCCAATATTTATCTCACAGCCAGATCCAAATATTCCCTGGGATTAAACCTCGATGTTACCCATTCTAATATTCAGCGCCTAGGTATAGGGTTCAGTAGTTCCTTAATTACCCGCAATATCTTTGGGGGAGCAGAGACCCTAAGTCTGTCTGCACGGGGAACCTTCGGCTTATTAAGTGACACCAATCTGCCCGAAGATTTTTTCTCCGAGATTGGAGCCGACATTAACCTAACCTTCCCCCGGTTATGGTTTCCACTGCTCAATACAAAAAAGATCATTCCCTATTATATGCTTCCGCAAACCAGGATCTCGGCAGGAACCAGTTTTCAAAAGAACATTGGCCTGGACAAACAAACCCTCAATACCATTTTGGGATACACCTGGGTTCCCGATACTTTTCGGAAAAATACCATTGAACTATTGAACATTCTGTATGTAAGGAATGTTAACCCAGATCGATTTTTTAATGTGTATGGAAGCAGTTATAGGCAATTAGATGATATTGCAAGTGCTGATATCTACGAGGATGATCCAACGCTCGCCGGGTTTTATGAACCCACCGATGACCCAAATGACCCAAGACTACTAATTCCCGATGGAACCACCGGGTTTACACAGGCAATCTTAGATGGCACCGTTACCTCAAGTTCCGATGATTTTATTGATGTTAGCAGAATTGAAGAACGGCGTGCACGTCTCACAGAAAATAACCTGATCTTTTCCAGCAACTACACTTTTACAAAAAATAACAAAAGCGGAATTAATGATAATAGTTTTTATCAATTCCGAATCAATGTAGAGAGTGCTGGAAATCTACTTTCGGCCTTATCCTATATTTTTCCTTTTAACGAAAACGATAACAACAACCTATTGGTTTTTGGGGTGCCGTATTCCCAATACATAAAAACTGAATTCGATTTTATAAAACACTGGGATCTGAATAGATCTAATGTACTGGCTTTCCGAAGCTTTGTTGGTGTAGCGGCACCCTACGGAAATTCAGAAAGTGTTCCTTTTGTACGCAGTTACTTTGCAGGCGGATCTAATGATAACAGAGCCTGGTTCCCTTACTCGTTGGGCCCCGGTAGTTCTAGTGATATAAATGATTTCAATGAAGCCAATCTAAAACTCGCCTTTAATCTTGAATACCGTTTTCCTATTGTTGGCAATATCAAAGGGGCCTTATTTGCAGATGCCGGCAATATCTGGAATGTCTGGGATAATGTGGACGATCCTGCCAAAACCTTCAGTGGGTTCGACTCTTTGGTCGACATTGCCCTGGGAACAGGCTTCGGATTGCGTTATGATTTTACCTACTTTGTATTTAGGGTAGATACCGGATTTAAGACTTATAATCCGGCGGAGGTAACGTCTAAAAGATGGTTCAGAGACTACAATTTCGCCAATGCGGTCATACAAATAGGGATCAATTATCCCTTTTAGACCTAATTATTTTATTACTTTTGCCCGAGTAACCATACTAACAAATCAAACGAAATACTATGTCTCATACTATAAAACCAGGTGTTGCTACGGGCGATGAAGTTCAAGAGATCTTCAATTATGCGAAGGAAAAAGGCTTTGCTCTTCCAGCAGTAAATGTAACCGGTTCCAGTACCATCAATGCAGTACTCGAGACTGCTGCTGCGCTAAATTCCCCTGTGATCATTCAATTTTCTAACGGAGGATCTCAGTTTAATGCTGGGAAAGGCCTTTCTAACGATAACCAGCAAGCAGCCATCAAGGGTGCTATTGCCGGGGCAAAACATATTCATGAATTAGCAGAGGCATACGGTGCCACCGTGATCTTACACACAGATCATTGCGCCAAGAAACTGCTTCCATGGATAGATGGACTTCTTGATGCCAGTGAAGCACATTTTAAGGCAACAGGAAAATCGCTTTACAGTTCACATATGATAGATCTGTCAGAAGAACCCCTGGAAGAGAATATTGAGATCTGTAAAAAATATCTGTCCAGAATGAGTAAAATGGACATGACCCTGGAAATTGAACTCGGTATTACAGGAGGAGAGGAAGATGGCGTAGATAACACGGATGTAGATGACTCTAAGTTATATACCCAACCCGAAGAAGTGGCCTATGCGTACGAAGAATTATCCAAAGTAAGCCACAGATTCACTATTGCCGCCGCTTTTGGAAATGTGCATGGAGTGTATAAACCAGGGAATGTAAAACTAACTCCTAAGATCCTAAAAAATTCTCAGGAATACGTTACAAAGAAATACGGGGTAGAACACAATCATATTGATTTTGTATTCCACGGTGGTTCCGGTTCTACGGTAGAAGAGATCAGAGAAGGTATTGGGTACGGAGTTATAAAAATGAATATTGATACTGATCTGCAGTATGCTTTTATGGAAGGCATCAGAGATTATATTCAGGGAAAAGAAGCTTATTTGCAGGCTCAGATCGGTAATCCTGAAGGAGAGGATCAACCAAACAAAAAATACTACGACCCCAGGGTTTGGTTACGTGAAGGAGAAAAAACCTTTGTGACTCGCTTAAAGAAAGCCTTTGAGGACCTGAATAATGTGAACACACTATAAGTTAAATCTTGCACCTTAAATGTAGACACTATGACGGCTTGGTTTAAACGAAAAGAAAAAGGAATTCAAACTGCTACGGAGCAGAAGAAAGATACACCCAAAGGGCTATGGTATAAATCACCCACCGGGAAGATCGTGGAATACGATGAACTTGCAAAGAATTTTTATGTAAGTCCGGAAGATGATTACCATGTAAGAATAGGAAGTAAAGAGTATTTTGAGATCCTTTTTGACGACAATAAGTTCACAGAATTAGACACAAAACTGACCTCTAAGGATCCCTTAAAGTTTGAGGATACCAAGAAATATGGTGATCGGCTTAAAGCGGCCCAAAAGAAAACAGGACTAAAGGATGCGGTGAGAACTGCTATTGGAAAATCCATGGGAAATGACCTGGTGGTTGCCTGCATGGATTTTAGCTTTATTGGCGGATCTATGGGTAGTGTTGTAGGTGAAAAGATAGCCCGTGCCATTGATGTAGCCATCAAAAAGAAATTGCCCTTTGTGATGATCTCAAAATCAGGAGGTGCCAGGATGATGGAAGCAGCACTGTCCCTGATGCAATTAGCCAAGACCTCTGCAAAACTGGCACAGCTGGCTGAAGCGCAGATCCCTTATATATCTTTATGTACAGATCCCACTACTGGTGGAACAACGGCCTCCTATGCGATGCTTGGTGATATTAATATTTCAGAACCTGGCGCCCTGATAGGATTTGCAGGACCCAGAGTAGTAAAAGAAGCGACAGGAAAGGATCTTCCAAAGGATTTCCAAACTGCAGAATTCGTAAAAGAGCACGGATTCCTTGATTTCATTGTTCACAGGAGCGAGCTTAAAAAGAAGATCAATCTATATATAGATCTTATCCAAAATAATCCGGTACGATAAAAAAAGGCCCTGAATTGATCAGGGCCTTTTCATTTAGAAACAATTCTTAGTTTTTAAACCTTCGGAGAAAGATCTCCTCTGAGGTTCCATCAGGATAGGTCAATATACCTTTAGCATCACAACTTCCATCACCAAAATCGAGACTTGCGGTTGCGTCATTTCTTGATATATTCAAGATGCCACTTACAATAAATCGGCAAGAAAGTTCTCTCCTCAATTCAGTTACAGTCTCTTTCATAAAGACATTTCCCTGTGGGCCGGTAAAGGTACCCTGTCCGGAAATAAGATATACGTTGTCTCCCCAGAAACCGGTTCCAACACCTTCGATCCATTCTCTTGTTCTGTTCCCTGAAAAGCTGGCGGTATCACCATTTGGCCAGGTTGCAGAATAGCTTGCGTTAGCGTCCGATTGTGGATTGCCATGCTCGTTAGAACGC
>JABDQS010000165.1 GCA_013042125.1 Eudoraea sp. | reverse complement strand
GTTTGTGGTAAGATCTTCGGTGGCGGTCCATCCAGTCCTTGGAATTGTTTTGGTCCAAGTCGCGCAAAAAAAGGTGATACTATCCAGGAGATTTATCTTGTCCAGGATCAAGGAATTTCGCACTTCCAAATTAACTGCATTCTCTTTGGGCAACTTTAGGACCATCCCGGCCTTAAGTCCTCTTGACAGTTCCGGATTCAGCGCCAATAGTTCAGCATACCCAATTCCGAGATTCCGTGTTAAAGAGTATTCTGTTTGTTTTGGTTTTACTTCGTAAAAGATATAATTGTCTGTATTGACTTCCTCCGATTCCAATTTTTGAACAGGCAGCCTAAGTTCCATCCCTTCTTTTAGACCTCCTTGTTCCAGAATCATAGGATTTAGTTTTATGATTTCTCCTGAAGTAATTCCGTATTCGCCGCTAAGGCTGTACATGGTTTTTTTAGGTGGAACCGTGTATGATTCATATAGCTGAACTTCCTGCCCTTCCACGGTACTTCCGGGTTTAACCGGCAAGTTTAATTCCTGCCCAATGGCAAGATGATTGGTGGTCTTTGGCAAAGACGGATTGAGAGTTAAGAGGCTGTCCACAGTGATTCCATATTTATGGGCAATGCTCCATCTTGTTTCTTTTGGCAATACCACGTAGATCTCAAAATCTTCCGGATTAATACTATCTGTGACTTCTTCAATTTCAGGAAATTCCGGGATCTGTAACCGCATACCCTTTTTTAAAGGGGTGCTGTAGAGTTCGTTATTATATCTTTTGATGTCCTCAACGCTCACCTCATATCTTCGTGAAATACCATAGATAGTCTCTTTTTTTCGTACACGATGGTTTCGGAACCGAAGCGGAGTACGCTCATCTTGTTCCTGCTCTGTTTGTACGGTCTTAACTTCTTCAGGCGCCTCAGCAAGAGGACTTGTATCTGTAGCACTAGCCTGCATTGGGATCACCAGAATAGTATTGGGTTTTAAAACGTCACCCTGTTTTAACTCCTTGTTATACTTAAGAATGTTAAATGGCGTAACGCGGTATAATTTGGAGATGCTGTATAAAGTTTCTCCTTCTTTAACCGCATGTGTCTTGAATTGCTGTGCTTGCATCTGGTATGCAAACAATAGAAACAATACAAGGCAGTTTAGTACTTTCATCATTTTATATACGTTTATTCCCACTCTATGGTTGCCGGAGGTTTAGAACTTATGTCATAAACTACCCTATTCACTCCCGGGACTTTATTGATTATATCATTAGACATCTTTTGCAAGAACTCGTACGGTAAATTTACCCAATCTGCCGTCATACCATCTGTACTTTCCACTGCCCTCAGGGCCACACATTTTTCATAGGTCCTTTCATCTCCCATGACGCCAACACTATGAACAGGCAGTAACATGGCTCCGGCCTGCCACACATCGTCATACAACCCCCAATCACGTAAACCTTTTATAAAGATCGCATCTACCTCTTGTAAAATGGCCACTTTTTCTCTGGTTATATCGCCAAGTATCCGGATGGCTAGTCCGGGACCGGGAAATGGATGTCTTCCCAATCGTTCCTCTTCGATCCCCAGGGTAGTTCCAACTCTTCTTACTTCATCTTTAAAGAGCATTTTTAAGGGCTCAACTATATTCAGCTTCATATAATCTGGCAATCCTCCAACATTGTGATGACTTTTAATGGTCGCCGAAGGTCCACCGGAAGCAGAGACAGATTCTATCCTGTCCGGGTAAATTGTTCCCTGAGCCAACCATTTGGCGTCTTCCACCAAGTGTGCCTCATCGTCAAAAACATCAATAAAAACACCCCCTATGATCTTTCGTTTCTTCTCAGGATCATCTTCTCCAGCCAATGCATCCAAAAAGCGTGCCGAAGCATCTACACCTTTCACATTTAACCCCATATGCTCATATTGATCAAGCACCTCAGCGAACTCATTCTTCCGCAGAAGACCATTGTTTACGAAAATACAATGCAGGTGCTTGCCAATGGCCTTGTGCAGCAGTACGCCGGCTACGGTAGAATCTACGCCCCCCGAGAGACCTAATATTACCTTATCGTCACCTATTTCTTTCTTAAGTTCTGCCACAGTGGTCTCCACAAAGGCATCCGGGGTCCATGTCTGCGGTAATCCGGCAATATGCACGAGGAAATTCTCAAGTAATTGTTTACCATCTTTGGTGTGGTACACTTCAGGGTGGAATTGAATACCATATGTATTTTCATTTCCCATTTTAAACGCTGCATTTTCCACATCGTGCGTACTGGCTAATAATTCTGCTTCTGCTGGTAACTCTTTGATGGTATCCGAATGACTCATCCAAACCTGGGATCCTGTTTCTATCTTATCAAAAAAAGGTTCATTCTTTTTTATGCTGGATAATCTGGCCCGGCCGTATTCCCTGGTATTGGAAGGGGCCACATTTCCCCCGTGAAAATGAGCCAAATACTGGGCGCCATAACAAACTCCCAGCAAAGGGATCTTTCCTTTGATCTTCCTTAGATCGGGATGTGGTGCCTCTTCCGAGCGCACTGAGTATGGCGATCCGGAGAGGATCACAGCTTTGTATTCAGTTAGATCTTCAGGAAGGTGATTATATGGTTTGATCTCACAGAAAATATTCAGTTCACGAACTCTGCGAGCTATGAGTTGCGTGTATTGAGATCCAAAATCTAAAATAAGGACGTTATTTTGCATGGGCAAAAATAGCAATTTGAGCTATTTTGGGGCCATCTTTTTTTTATATTTATTACCCGTTTATTAACGTAACACCCATACACTCATACTGCTTATAGGAAAGTGGCCGTATACAATAGCAACTGCTCCCTTTTACGGGGTAATTGCTTTAAAAGATAAAGAAGTGGACTTATTGAGCTCTTAGCAGCTTTGTTAACAAATGTTATTGGAATAAATAACAAAAAGAAAAGCCCTGACCCCTACGGTCAAGGCTTTTCAAATCAAAAACCAACCTAAACACATGAATTTTTATGACACTTTAAAAAATTTCTTTTTCAAAGCAATTTATTATAGAACAACTCTCTTTAAAAAAACCCTACCTAATCTTTAAATTATTTATCTTTAATGTCTCAATAACTCGCGAATATGACTCAGAATTATTTTAAAGAACTTTCCAAAGAATTAAAGAAAGGTGTCTCACAAAAAGGGCACCCTTTTCGTTATTTTACCCTTGCTACAGTAGGTTTGGACCAGGTAGCGCGTTTAAGGACCGTTGTACTTCGAGACATATCAGAAGAGCTTCAACTTACCTTTTATACAGACAGCAGATCAAAAAAAATGATACATCTGCAGGAAAACAAAAAAGTTGGGCTCCTGTTTTATAATTCCAAGAACTTAATGCAGATCAGGATTGAAGGAATGGCCAAAGTGATTCATGATGAGGAAATCAAAGAAAAATACTGGAAAGGTGTAAAGGGTCCTTCCAGAAAGGACTATACAACGACCACAGCTCCCGGAACTACCTTAACCAACCCTGATCAGTTAGATTATTTAGATGATGAGGACCATTTTTGCATCGTGCAAATTACCCCCTTCAAGATTGAATACCTTAAACTAAAAAGGCCACACCATATTAGGGTTCGTTACTCCTGGGAAGATGATTATTGGGAAAGTGAGTTCCTGGTACCGTAGGTTTCTTACGGACCTACTCTTTTAATGTATCCAAGATCATTTCAATATCTTCCTGACCGGTATCCGGGTTAATAAAACAAAAACGAATAACCGTTTCATAACCTTCGCTGGTTCTCCATTTGGTGGGTGTAACCAGGGCAAGACCTTCTTTGTGATTGTTATAGGTCCAATTTGTATACGATTCTGGTGACCAGCCTTTGCGCCTGAATAGGACACAAGAAAGACTGGGAGGTCTCACCAACTCCAATTCCGGCCGTTTTTCTATAAGTTCAGCTGATAATTTAGCCAGTGATATCCCCTTCTCTACGGCCCATTTATATTTATCTATTCCATTTGTGGCCAAAGAGAACCATAAAGGAAGTCCCCTTAACCTTCTGGTTAGTTGTATCTGATAATCTGCAGGATTAAAACCCTGAGCCCCTTCATCGCTTATAATATCGAGATATGATCCCTCCTGAGAATGAGCCTCTTTTGCCAATTCCGGATCTTTATAGAGTATTGCCCCACAATCATATGGAGAAAAAAGCCATTTATGAGGGTCTATGGTAATACTATCTGCTTTTTCAATACCGTTAAAGTGATGTCGGACAGAATCGGCCACCAAAGCTCCTCCGCCATAGGCTGCATCCACATGATACCACAATCCATGATCTTCACATACTTGAGCAATCCCCTCTAAATCATCAATAATTCCGGCATTGGTTGTTCCGCCTGTAGCAACTACGGCAAATAAGCGTTCACGCTGGGATGTATCGAGCGAATTTATTTTAGACTCTAAGTCCTCTCCGGTCATTTCTTCTTGAGAATCTACTAGAATTAATTCAGCATCGATCACTTGTGCCATTGCTTTGATAGAGGAATGAGCTCCAATCGATGCAATAATAAGTCCTTTTTTATTTCTGTTGGCAGCATCTTTTCTCCAATGCTCCCTGGCGGTCACCATTGCAGAAAGATTAGCAGCGGTACCACCACTCGTAAAGACCCCAAAGGCACCTGCAGGCATTCCTGCAAGCGAGACTAGCCATTTCATTGCCTGATTCTCACAAAAGATCCCTCCTGCTCCTTCCATCCAATAAGCTCCGTGGATACTTGATGCAGAAGTAACCAGATCGAACATTACCGCAGCTCTTGTAGGGGCAGCTGGAACAAAAGCAAGGTGCCTCGGATGATCTATTGGCACCGTTGCCGGCAGAAGTATGTCTTTAAATAACTCAAAAGCACGTTCCCCACCAATGCCCTTTGAGGTAATGGTCTCTCCTACTAATTTGTATAATTCCTCCTCCTTCTTGGGCTTTCCTAATGTGGGTGAGATATTTGTAATTCTGTTTATGGCATATTTCATGACATCCAAGGTCATTTCTACCACTCCTATATCAATATTATGCATGGAAAAAAGTTTCTAATACAAAAGTACAAGGGACTGCCTTAATACCGTAAGAAAACTACGAATATCTGACAATGACGAATTCAGAATCTAGTGGATGTAAGGCTTTCATTAAGGAGGGTATGAGATCATCTCCCAATTCCAGATACAGTTCAGAAAAGTTACGATTGCGTTCCTGAAGTGATTTGTTGGGAAACAGATCATTCTGTATCTCGGTCAAACGCAGTACATGATCCTTTAGTTTTCGTTTCTGAGCTTTCAAAAGGCGTTTTTCCAAAGCTTCTAAACCCTTAAGCTGCTTAACTTCCTGTGCTTTTACAGCACCTAAAAACGATTTGTCCGTCTGTTCGGCCAGATCATAAAGGGCTTTAAATTGCTCCATGAGATGTGTTCTCTGAGGACCAAAATCTATATCTATATTGGAGATCTCTCTTATCTTTTTATTAATGAGACTATTTTGCACCAAAAACAGATCCTTCGTCTCAATATTCATTTTATGCAATTTTTGTTGCTGTTTTTCAGAGATGATCAAGGCCGAATTTCGAAGTAAGAGTATTGGAAAAGGCACTTTCACAGCTTCAAAAGAGGAACGTAGTTCTAACCAGTAGGCCAACTCTCCTCCTCCTCCAATATAACACAGATTGGGTAGTATCACTTCCTGGTACAGGGGTCTGCTGATCACATTTGGTGAAAAGCGTTCAGGGAAGGATTCAATTTCTGCTAACATTTCTTCTTTGGAAAATCGCAATTCGGTATCATTTACATAAAAATTTTCACCCTTTTGTATGATACGTTCACGAATTCCCTCTTTGAGATAGAAATAATTGATCTCCCTCGGGTTTACCTGTATAGGAT
>JABDQS010000164.1 GCA_013042125.1 Eudoraea sp. | reverse complement strand
CCGTGATCCCATCCGTATAGAAAAGCAGATCGCCAAAGGTATCCGAGATCGTTGCACAACCCTCCAGGGTCTCTAACTTGCTTTTAGAGGCATTAGAAATACTCCCGTCATTATTAAATCGGATGCCGGCACCGTTCCCAAAAAACCAATTTGAGGTTTCACCCTGACCAAATATCATGAATGGGAAAAGGAGTCCAAATAGGACGATGGAGGCAAACTTTTTCATAGTGTCTTCGCAAACACCACAATATACTACAAATCCCTCTTTTTCAATAAAACATAGGACAAATAGACGAAAATAGAGGTCCAGGCCAATACTATCAGGATCTCGTACCAATGAACATGGTAGTTCAGAGTTACTTTTTCACCGATCTGGTTAGCTACTGTCTGAACAGCATTTAGGCGTGAGAAAGGCTCTTTTATAAGGTTGAACATGGAATTCAAGGGGAAGAATCCCATGACTGCATCGGTAGTCTCTGAATCAAAAAGTTTCCAGCGGATCATTCCTCTGACGAACCCTTCAAATACTTGCCATAATATCAGGAAACCCAAGGCAAAAGCCGATCTTTTTACTAGTACCCCAAGAAATAAACAGAAAGAGAAAAACCCAATCAACTTTACAAAAAATGCCAATAAAAATTCCAGATCAGAAAAAATTATGGATAATTCGTTATAGTCGGAATAGATCAACCCTAGGATCATTGAGACCACAAAGACAAATATGGTTGAGATCAGGGAGAATGAAATGACGGTCAGGAATTTTGAGAGTACAAATTCTTTCTTCGAAAGGCCGTCTATTAGGTTTTGTTTAATGGTCTTATTGCTGTATTCATTGGCCATCATGGAGACGATCACTATAGCGAGGAAGAGCTTAAAAAAAGCGGTCACAAAAGTGTTAAAATGCCAGATGTAAGGAAAGTTGAAAATTCCTTGTTCCGCCAGGTGAAATTTAATGGGACCTATATCAAATTTGATAGCGGCGACCAGGGCAATGGACGTTAGTAAAATAAAATACGCAATGATAAGCACCTTGCTGGAGCGGTTGTTCCAGAGTTTAATAAATTCTATTTGTAATAGCCTTTTCATAGGTATCTATGCTTCAATTTAGTTGTTCTGGGTTTTGGTAAGTGTTAGGAATTGTTCTTCAAGACTTTCTTTTCTCATCACCAGATGTGTAAGGATGATCCCATTCTTAAATAAGAATTCATTAAGGGTGCCAGGCTCCATTTTTTCATTTAATACTGCAGTAATCAGGCCGTTTTCCTTTTCTATCTTTCCAAACCTGGGGTCTTCTTCTAATAACTTAAGCAGGGCTTCAGATCTATTACACTTGAGTTCCAGATATCCATGACTAGCCAGCATATTATCTACCTTACCGGCATATATTTTTTCTCCTTTTCGCAAAATCACTACATGGGTACATACTTTTTCAACCTCGTCCAGGAGATGGGAAGCCAATAAAATAGTTGTCCCCTGTGAGGCGATCTTTTTAATGATCTGCCTTATTTGATGGATCCCCTGGGGGTCTAGCCCGTTGGTAGGCTCATCCAAAATAAGGATCTCAGGATCGTTCAGTAGTGCTGAGGCTATGGCAAGTCGCTGTTTCATACCCAGCGAATAGGTTTTGAATTTACTGTTTCTTCTTTCCCATAAACCCACAAGTTGTAGTGTGTCCTCAATTTTATCTTCAGAAACCCCTTTGATCTTACAGACAAGCTTGAGGTTTTTAAGGGCAGACATATAAGGATAGAAGTTGGGCCGTTCAATAATAGCCCCTACCTTTTTTAAAGCATCATGGGTTGTGGTACTACCATCGAACCAGCTAAAATTCCCACTTGTGGGATTCACTACATTCAGGACGATCCCCAGGGTTGTTGACTTACCACTGCCGTTCGGTCCCAGTATTCCATAGACATTTCCTTTTTCGATAGAAAAGGACAGATCTTTTACAGCGGTAAGGTAACCGAATTTTTTGGTCAGATTAGAGACCGTAAGAATCGTTTCCAAATAGTGTATAGTTTAGGTAGTTTATAGTAACTTGACGACGAAAACCAGAAAATGTTACAATAGAATCATATAAAAGGTAAGTTCCTATGACTCAACAACGGCTGATGTCCAAGAAAAAACCCTCATTTCCAGTGAGCAAAGAACTCGATGCTTTCCTAGATATGTATAACCGGAAAATTGAGCTTCCCATTTTTTATGAAGATCTGCTCAGATTTGCCGGCTCCATTGTGGTCTATGACGATGATGGCGTTGATACCTTATGGGTTAGGGTGTATTACTCCGATTCCGAACGCAAAGAAATTGACCTTAGCTTAAAAAGAGTCTATTCTATCCTTCACTCAGATGGTACTGATCACATTTTTCAATATCTGAATATTGACGCCGTGGATTATTGCACCTTTGGTAATTCCAAACCTTTCAGGATAAAGGTCCGAAATATTTTAAATGAGAACTTCACTTATTTTTATGTAAAAAAGGCAGACGCTTCGCGTATTTATGGGTTAGAACTAGAACATATGCTCTCCCCGTATAATCTGAATTATCTTGTTTTCAAGGATACATTAATAGAAGAACATATTGCGGGGATCCCGGGAGATATTTTTATAAAAAATATGTTACTCCATTGCACGGATTCTGAGAAGTCACAGTTGGCCAAGGAATTCGTAAAGTTCAATGAGCGATCTATGATCCAATTATTGGGGGACATGCGCTCCTATAATTATGTCATCATTCCTATTCATGATTTTGACCACGTCGTGTACAGAATACGCGCCATTGATTTTGATCAGCAGTGTTTTGAGGGAAAACTAAATGTATACCGCCCACAGTTTTTCAAAGAGAACATAAAAATGGTTGAGTTGGTATCTAACAGGTTGCTGGAGAACTCCATAGAGCAATATAAAGTTGAAGAGCGCTCTATAATTGCCAAACGTATCATCAGTGCCAATAAACGTATAAATCGGCTTGTAAATGCCTGTAAAATAGATAAAATCTCACTTCCGGAGAATGTGGAACAGCTGAAGATGGAAATTTTCGATTTTACCCATGATATGACATTTAAAAAGTGTAAAACAATGGGGGAGATACTGAGCCTTACCTTAGATTTTGTAAAAAGAAATTATGAAAATGTAAGTATGAGGCAGATCATTGATAAGAAGATCAATATCAAATAAAATTTAGCATAGTTCGTTGCTCAAAAAGCTAGTAGTAACTACTTCGTTTCCTTGTTAAAGTGAACCGGATAATATCTTTTCCTCGCTTCTTCCGAAAATCTTAGTTCCAATTTTCCTCAAAATCCAGATCGTCATAACGATCAAAAGTCTCATCAAAATCAAAATTGGGATCTGCTTCAAAGTTCTTTTCAGGGGGCGATTCCGGCAATTCTCCAAAACTAAAGAGCACGTTGGGATAATCATGACCTTCAGTTAATTCTACAATATCTGCCAATTCAACATAAAAGGTCCACATATTTAAGAAGTCATATACGTAGATCAATTTTGGTGTTTGGCGGGTGAGGATGTCTTCCAGAACAGCCTCATTCATTAAGCGAACAGGGGAATTACCCTCGCTCATATCGAAGAGCGCTATCTCCTCATCCTGGTTCCAATTTTCATCACAGGTATAGAAAGATGCCATTTCATCACCCAAAAAGCCAAAGGCCTGGGTTATGGCATTATGAAAATCTTCCAGGGTATTCTCAGCCTCTATCTCGATATCTCGAAAAATATCCTCCTTGGCATCCAGAATGATCCTGATCTTGTAAATCATGCTTCCTACTCTTAGCTGTGGATAAAGTTACAAAGTTTCAATGGTTGTTCCTGTCTTTTGGGTTTCCAATACTAAATAAAATTGAAGCCCAAATAAGAGGGCGGCCAATATAAGGTGAAGTGGCTGACTCCCAAAAGGGAAATCAAAATAAAACATGGCTATTCCGGTAAGGATCTCAACGCCAATCAGTGTCAAGACCCAATATATCTTGTTTAAACCCAGTTTTTTAGAGATAATTAGATAAGCGATCCAGGCATTGAATAGGATCACCAGAATTGAAAGGGACCGGTGGATATAAAATTGCACTTCGGGTTGGGAAAGCCAGAGCATTTTGGCTTGTTCACCCAGCTGATCTATTTGTTCATCAACGAATTGCCGTACCTGTGTTCCGAGTATAATCTGAATCATCGTAAGGCCTAATGCCAGCCACAATAGTTTGTGTACTTTACTTGTAGAGACGGCCAAGCCGGTTTTTATGGTCGATTTTTCTAAAACATAGATCAATAAAGCAACAATGATCAAGGCCATGATCATATGCATAGTTATCCTTGCAGGGAGCAATACTGAATAGACCACAGTGGCTCCAAGCCAAGCCTGAAAGAGCATCCCAAGTACTATCAACCAGGAAATGATAGTGATCTTTTTATTCGTTTTCCAAAAAGAGAGTGAGGCAATAGCCAGAAACAGCGTGGCGAGACCTGCTAAGGCTCCTAAAAGCCGATTGATGTATTCTATCCAGGTGTGGGCAGCATTAAAGATAGCATAATCGTGTTTTTGATATGCAACCCAATTTGCCTCGTTGTATATACTTCCTGTGACAAGATCTTTGTTAGCTACCCATAAAGATTCATTTCTAATGATGACCTGACCTTCCTTAAAGGCTCGTTGGGGTTGCCAATCCAATTCAGAAGCTTCAGTTGGAGGAATGTAATACCCAAAACACTTGGGCCAGTCCGGACATCCCATGCCGCTTCCTGTCATGCGCACCACGGCCCCTGCTATGATCACCAGATAGACCAGGATGAGGGAGGTTTTAGCAAGTGGTCGAAACAATTTGTTCATAAGAGCGGATTTTTTTTTGGCCTACAAAAATACCACTCTTTTAGAGAAAAAGTAAGTTAATATGAACATCCAAATCTTAACTATATTATAAAATTTATAGTCAATACGAGATCATACAACCGCACTAAGTTTAAGTAAGACCAGATAAAAAGTCAACCTGATCGAACAAAATCTTAATTCTGAAATTATATTAATTAACCCTAAAGTCAAATATTTCCGATTCAGAAGTGTTTTCTTCGGAATCCTTTGTTATAATTCGCCAATAATAAATTTGTCCGGAAGCTACAGTTGCATCTATTGTATTTTCTGAGGTTGTTCCCAGAAGAGTAGCAGGAGTGGTCTCAGTTCCGAATAAAATATCATACTCAGTAATAT
>JABDQS010000211.1 GCA_013042125.1 Eudoraea sp. | reverse complement strand
CCACTATGGGATGAAAAAGAATGGGCTCAATGATGGCAAAGATCATAAGCGTCAAAATATCCCGGGTCCGCGAGTATTGATTGTACGAGTACACTTCCCATAATATTGCGTAGAAAGAGAACATGATAGAAAAACTATATATGGTAGCCGTAATGGCAATAAAAAAGTCCCAATTCAATACGCCTAAATAGAAAAATACTATGACTGCAATGCACCCCAAAAATTCCAGAATTGGTGCCAGCCATTCGTAGAAGAACCAATAGGGATAACTCAACATGCCCAGCCTGCCGTACTTGGGATTGAAGAACATATCCTTATGGGTAAAGAGGGTCTCTAAATTTCCTCTGGACCATCTATCCCGCTGGTTCATGAATATTTTTATGTCTTCCGGAACTTCTGTCCAGCAAAGTGGATCCGGTATATAGGCTACATGATAGGGCTCTTTTAGGTCGTGCATATGCCGTCTCATCCTGAATATAATTTCCATGTCCTCGCCTACCGTATTGGTGTCATAGCCGCCAACTTCCAATGCAATTTCCCGGTCAAAAAAACCAAATGCCCCGGAAATGATCAAAAGGCTATCTAGTCTTGCCCATGCCATTCGGCCAAGCAGGAAAGAACGGGTATATTCCAGAAGTTGAAATTTGGCCAGCCAATTCTTTGGCAATCGGATCTCTTCTAATGTACCACCGGTTATTTTGCAGGAATTGGCTACCCTAATGACCCCTCCAACGGCGATCACTCGTTTTTCAGAATGCTGGTAAAAAGACTTTACAACATGCAATAATGCATCTGGTTGAATAAGGCAGTCCACATCAATACATCCAACATATTTATTTTCCGATAAATAGATCCCTGCATTCAAAGCATCGGATTTACCGCCATTCATTTTGTCTACCACGGTCAGTTTCGAAAATGAACGTTGGGTAGATTTATAGATACCTCTAATTTGTTTCGACTTTATATTCGGATCTACCTTTCTATCGATCTTTTCGAGTTTATAACCCTCAATTAATTTTTGCAGCGTATCATCATTGCTCCCATCATTCACCACCATAACCTCGTAATTCACATACTGCAGGGAAAGCAGAGATCTTACATTTTCCACGATGGTTAGGCCCTCATTATATGCTGGTGCGATAATTGTAATGCTTGGAGATAAGGGTGAACCCATCGTCTTTGAAATATCTCCAAAACTATTTTTGTGTTTATAATGGATAGAATTCCTGGTTGCCAGATATGCCATAAGAAAATACAGCCCAAATAATACGGCCGAGAACACCATAAACACGATGTTCAAATATTCTAACAGTATGTTGAATAGGCCGTTATCCATTATTTCCTGAGATCGTTTATTTTTTTAATTTCACGGTCATCCAAATCAAAATTCAATGAAATTGAAGGCTTTTCCTTTTCTGTGTCCGCCCATTTTACAATACTATCCGGTGTTTGCTTAACCGCTTGTTCAGTACGTAACTTCTGGGTGAGTCTGGAAGCAATGTTCTTTGCCTTTTTGCGGACGTCCCCGTTCGTTTCTTTGGATAGTGTTTTTAAAAAACACAATTCTTTTTCATCGCCCAGTTCCAGGATCTCATCCAGTAAAATGAGTTTAGATTCCGTATCACAATGGCGAAACAGTTCTTCGAAAATGCTAAAACCGAAAGCAGGAACATCTAATTGCACTATGCTCTCCTCTGTGGGAGGATTTTCAACCCCATTAACTATTGAAATCACTGCTTCTTCTTCCTCTATAGTCTCCCAGTCTACCATAGAACATGTGTCCGTTTCTGATTCTACAGCATCAATTGCAGATGTTTCCTCTTCAGTTAAAACTGTATCCTCTTCAATTGGTTCTGGCAAGACTATTTCTACTCCATTGACTTCCAGGGCATTGATCTCTTCAAGAAGGGCAGGTAATTTATCGGCAACGCCTTCCTCATTTACTACAAAGGGCAGAAATTTGAAATTCAAATATTCAACCTCTATATTCCCTTCCAGGTCCGGGACCTCTACCCTACTGAGAATATCTTCGAGTTCTTTTCTAAAACCTTCTTCCGGATGCACTTCCTCATAGGATACATCCAACATGCGGAATTTAGAATCTGACTTCTTACTCTGTTTCTTCTTTTGTTTCCTTTTTAGTTTCTTTTTTGCCATTTTTGGTTGTTTTTGAACTACGATGGGTAAGAAATCCAGAGGTAAATATTTTACCTCTATACCAGTATCTTCAATATCTGAATGGTCAAGGATCTCGTTGAGCTCTTCCATAAAACAATACTCAAACACATCCAGGTCCTCCAGGAAAAGTTCACTTCCTTCTTCTGTGATCACTACCTCTTCTTCTATTGTTTCAAGGGGCTGACCTACTTCTTTACTTTCAATTTCAATTGGTGTTTCTTTTTCAATCTCTGTTTCCGAAGCATCTTTTTCTGATGTCACTTTAATTGCCGGGTCAAGGTTCTCTTCGGGTAGCACCGTATTAGGGCTTATAACATTAATGCTACTCAAAGCTTTGCTCTTCACATTAAAGTTGAACTCTTTCTTATAGATCTCACGCAAGTATGGGATAATGTCATCTGAGCCTAATGCGCCCAAGGCATCGAGAATTGATATTTTTGTGGCCTGTTTTGATCTTTTGAATGCTGCCATTAACAGCGGAATGGCCTCCTTGATACCAAACTCCTTAATACACTCAATAGCCGCTTGCTTTACTTCATCATCTTTGTGTTTTAAAAGTTCAGTAACAGAACTATTGGCATCTGTCTGATTATAGTGACGAATAAGACGAAGTGAGAAAAGAACAACATCTTTATTTTTTGAAGTAAGCCAGGCTCCAAACGTTGGAGGAATAAAATCTTCCTGTTCCTGAAGCACTTCCAGTATCTTGATTTGTTGCCATTCCGAGATGGCATATTTGTTAGTGTCCAGAAAGTGAGCTATCCCTTCATGTTTTAAGGAAACGGCTGCTATCTGCGCCTGCTTCCGGATCACACTTCTTTTGTGATTGATAAATTTTTTGATAAAGGTATAGGCCGGTTCTACCTGCATCTGTGTTAACTCCACAATACCTTTGGTAACCACTTCCCAGCGCCAGCTGTTTAATTTTTGATAGGCATCCAGATGTAGGTCAAAATCCTGATATAGGGATAGTAATCGAAGTCGGGCATCTCCGGTAAGATCGCGCTGCAGATCCAACAATATTTCTTTTAGAACGCTGCGATTTATAGGGTCTTTGATAAACTCCCGCATTTCCACCTTTAATTCGATATACTCATACTTTTCTTCCTTGCTGGCATCTTCGCCATAAAAAAGAAAATTACTGATGATAGGTGTTAATTGTTTTCTGCGATCATTAATGTTTTGTGCCTTGGCAGATAAGCGATTCCTGAAGAAAAATATGAAAGCAAAATACAGTATACACAAACTTCCAAACAAGACACTAAGATCCCACAAAAGATCCGTGTGGATCTTTGGGACACTAATGAGTGTGAATGATTGGTATGTGAATACTAGTTTATTCAATAATTACGCTTTGTTTAATTCTCTCGTTACCCGCACTAATAATTCTGATGGACTTACCGGTTTGGAAATGAAATCATTTGCGCCTAATTCGAAGGCAGATAGTACATTCTCCTCATTACCAGCGGAAGAAATAATGATAATTGGCACTTTTGACCCCAGGGTGTTCCTGACAAAATCAACAAGTTCCAGGCCGGAGAAATAAGGCATCATGATATCACTAACAATGATATCTGGCATTTCTATCTCCAATTGTTCCTTCACTTCCCTTCCATCGCAGGACCAGTGTATCTTGTACCCGGCCTTGTCTAAACGGTAGTTGAGTAATGAGGCCAGCAATTCATCATCATCTGCTAACAATATCTTTTTCATGTTTGGTTTTTTACTTCTCTTTTTTTAATCGGATAACCTCGGCATCCAGTGCAAATTCTACCCTGGGATATTCTGTTACAAATTGTTGGTACAGAAAGTTCATTTGATCATAATTCCTATCTGTCTTGCAATGCTCATGTAGTTGCTGCACCAGAATTAGCAGGTTCTGAGTTTGCATCATCGCTAAACCAGATTTTAACTTATGGGTGGAAAATTGCAATTGTTCAAAATCTTTATTTTGCAGATGCAACTTGGCCTTGCCAATAAATTCGAGAGCATTCCTTTTGTACAATTCTACAAGCTCAGCAAGCATTTCCACTTCTCCCATGCAATCTTCCAAAACTTCTGTGAGATCTAGTTGGGTATACTCTTCTGCCTTTGGAATAATTTCCTCTTTCTCCTTCAAGGTACCTTGAAAGTGGGTTGATTCCGGCTTTGTAAATCCATATTGAATCAATTTGTCAAGGAGTTCTTCAGCTGTGTAAGGCTTTAGGATAAAATCATTTATCCCATCCTCACTGGCTTTGTCTTTATCCCCGGCAGAGAAATCGGCCGTTAAGGCAATAACAGGCACTTTTGATATTCTCTCTTGTTGATTGGCCCTAATACGTCTTGTTATTTCATAGCCATCAACCACCGGCATGTGCAGATCCATAAATACAACATCTATAATCTCATCATCCAATATTTGCAGGCCTTCTGTTGCATGTTCTGTAACAAAAAACGTGCAGCCCCAGCTCTTAAGTCGTTTTTTTATAAGCCATTGATTTAAGGGATTATCCTCAAAAACAAGCACTTTTAAAGTATCAACAGACTGTTTATTTTCTTGCTTTTTTGCTTTCATTTGTGAAGGTTCTTTTTTGCCCAAGGCATAATCAAGGGTCATGGTGAATTGTGTTCCCTTTTGTTGTTCACTCTGTACAGAAATAGCCCCGCCGAGTTTGTCAACGATCTGCTTTACAATGCTTAATCCAAGTCCGGTTCCGCCGTATTTGGAAAATGTATGCTGGTCTGCTTGCCGGAATGCTTCGAATATATGCTTGAGATCTTTCTGAGGAATACCGATACCTGTATCCTCAACGATGAATTCTATTGAGCACTTGTCTTTGTTAAGGGCGATTAAGTGGGTGCTAAGGGAAACACTTCCCTTATCCACGAATTTGATGGCATTGCCAAGAAGGTTCAGCAATACCTGGGATAACTTGGAAGGATCGCCCTGTAGATTTGTCGGAATATCCGGGTCTATTTTAACTTTAAAGACTATCTCCTTGTCAACTATCAACGTCTCGCATAAGTATGCAACTTCCCTGATGAGATTATGAATATTAAATGGGAGTTCATCAAATTCCTCTGAACTGTCCCCGAGTTTGGAATATTCCAATAATTCATTGATGACCTCCATCATGGATCTTGAAGCGGCCTGAATGGCATGGATCTGTTC
>JABDQS010000209.1 GCA_013042125.1 Eudoraea sp. | reverse complement strand
TAAGAAAGATCTGGGAATTCGGTTGGACCAATGCCATTTTCTATTCCGAAGACTTCTTTGCTTTTCCGGTCAGTTCCTACTTTTATGATTTTTCCATCTGTGCCAATCCATAGATTATCAGCATCATCCCCGGCCAGAGAATAAGTCCATTCTCCAACGAATGTTTCGGTTTCATTAATTTTAAAAGGAAACAACATGGACCACTCCTCATCGCTTCTCCAAAGGCCAGAATTTGCACCTGCCCACAAAATACCTTTTTTGTCAACATAAAGATCCCTGATATAAGGACCCTTGAAAACGAACTCTAATTGATCGGTATTTTCATTCACCTTATAAATCTCCCCTTCAACCGAAACAAACCATATTTTCCCAGACCGATCTTCTGCAATTTTTATTCCACTGCCCGTAGCTGGGGAATAATACAACTGTTGATTTGAATATCTTTTGAAAACTCCTTTATCCCGATCTAACTTATTTACACCATTAGCGGTTCCAATCCAAAGATTAGATTGACTGTCTTCATATATATCGGAAATAAAAGAATTACTTAAACTACCTGAATCATTAGTATCATGTATATATCTGGTAAAAGAATTGGATTGTTCATTGAAAAGATTAAGCCCATTGGCAGTGCCAATCCATAGATTGTTTTTGCGATCAACGTATAATTGAGTGATCGTGTCATTACTCAGACTTCGGGAATCTTTATTATAGCTTGTAAATTGTACAATATTTTCCGTTTTTCTATTCTTACGTAAAAGGCCATCCCCATGGGTTCCCATCCATAACTCAGAAGTGTCCTTTTGAACCAGACAGCTAATTGGATACTTTTGTTCTATATCTGAAACTTGAGGATTATTGGGAACTATCCGGAATAGTTTATTTTCCTGAGTAGAGATCCAGATAAGCCCGTCATCAGAAACATGACTCCACCAGGACGAATTTTCCTTATAATTTCCCGATTGTATACCTTGAGTACCATAATTTGTCATGGTATTTGAAATAGGATCCCATCTATAAATACCATCTGCATAGGTTCCAACCCAAAGGAATCCTTCCAAATCTTCGTTAATAAAAGTAATATGTTGCATGTCCGAGCTTGCTTCAGAAAGTTTGAGGGCTGGGTACTCGGGTTTGAATTTATAGTGCTTAAATGTACCTGTTTCCCGGTCCATTTTATGAATCCCGTTCTTACTTGTTCCAATCCAGAAATCACCTCTACTGTCTTCATAGATGGCGCGTACCTGATTTGCCTTCAGGCTATTGGGATCCTCTGGCTTGTTCATATAACGGGTAAAAGTATTGGTGCCTGGGTTAAACCGGTTTAGTCCTCCTTCGCCCGTATTATTCCAGGGGAAACCCGTTCCTATCCATAGGGTGTTTTCCGAATCTTCATAAATAGCCCTCACGACATTATGACTGAGGCTGGAGGAATCTTTTTCATCATGACGGAAATGGGTGAACTTCCCTGTGGAAGGATCTAATTTATCCAGACCATTATCGGTTCCTATCCAAACCATTCCATCATGAGCTACAAGAATGGCACTTACACCACCATCGATAAGGCTTTCCGGGTCATTGGGATCATGTTCATAATGGGTAAAACTCTCTGTAGAAGGATCGAAATGGTCCACTCCCTTGTCACTAAATCCTATCCATAAGGCCCCGTCGGAATCTGCCTCAATGCATTCGGGATAAAATCCTCCCAGAGCATTTTCTTTTTCCGGATTGAACGTAAAACGCTTCATATGACTACCGTCGTAACGTAAAATACATCGATTGGTCTGATCTGAAAACCACATAAAGCCATAGCTGTCTTGTATTATCGCATTGATCTTTCCAAGGGAAATATCTTCTACTTTGGCAATCTGCTCAAAATGCAGGGACGGTGATTGTGCATGTATTTTTATGACTGATAAAAACATAATGAAAGCCAGTAATATTACTAATGGCCCTCTTATGTATTTCAGTGCGGTCATAATTTAATTGTTCTTAGATTCATAGGGGATGGAAATAAAAAAGGTGGTTCCCTGGCCTTCTTTGGTATCAACCTTTAATTCTCCCCCATGTCCTTTAGTCACGATATCGTAACTCATACTTAAGCCTAGTCCGGTACCTTCCCCGGTAGGTTTGGTAGTAAAAAAAGGCTGGAAGATCTTGTCCTGTATTTTTTTTGGGATTCCATTCCCATTGTCTTTTACGCTAATTTCGACACCATTCTTTGTTTTCTTTGTACTAACTGTAACCGTTGGCTCATATCTATCACCCTCTGGAGCCTTGGCGAAAGAGGATTTCTCTTTTACTGCATAAAATGCATTAGTGATCAGGTTCAGGATCACCCTTCCCATATCCTGGGCCAATATGTTTACTTTTCCTATAGACTCGTCAAAATGGGTTTCCAGGGTAGCGTTAAAGGTCTTATCCTTCGCCCTGAGGCCGTGGTAGGCTAGCCGCAGGTATTCATCTGCCAGCACATTGAGGTCTGTGAGTTCCTTTTCCCCGCTACTGGCTCTGCTGTGCTGCAACATCCCTTTAACGATGCCGTCGGCGCGTTCACCGTGGTGGTTGATCTTGTCCAGGTTCTGTTTGATATCCTTCATCAGGGCTTTTGCTTCTTCAAGGTCTCCCTTGCTCATTTCCTCCAGCATTTCCTCCAGCAATTCCACACTTACTTCCGAAAAATTGTTGACGAAGTTGAGCGGGTTTTGAATCTCGTGTGCAATC
>JABDQS010000198.1 GCA_013042125.1 Eudoraea sp. | reverse complement strand
ATGAGGTATTTCGAAATATATAATATACCAGTACCAAATTAAAAGGGCAGGCCCATAATATATTGAGGTTGAGCGCCGTGGCCTGGTGATCTGTTAAGAACCACAGAAAGAAAATGATACAGCCTGCAATGCCCGTCATCAAGAACAGTATAATATCCAGAACCTTACTGCGTACCTTATTCTTAAAATCGATAAAGGTGATCGTAACCGTAAATAGAAATAATAGTCCAAACCAAAATAGTGGGGAAGTAGTAAAGAAGTTACCCCGGTTCTGCATATTGTAATCCAGTATGGTTCTTGTGCGCTGTACGATAGGTTCTCCATTCAGTTCTGTGTGTTCTAACTGACGTAAGACATAGTTAGGCAAGAATATATATTGGAGTGGATCAGCCTTTTTGTCAATTACGGCACCCAATGCCAGATCTATACCAAAACTAGACCAGGAATTCCGAATCAGGTTCTGTTGAATAAGATCCCGAAAGGTATACGGAGTAGAATCCTGATACACTTTAAATTGAAGTTTATCGTCAAGGATCTCCTTTAAAATCGAAGGGATTTTTGTTGAACAATTATCATAAAGAAAATCGTATTTGTACTTTCTGTTTTTTGGTAAATAATTGATCTCCAAAAATGTCAACAACTCATTTTTTTCTTCGGGAGATAAATTAAGGAGCTGCTCTTTAACCCATCTATTCTCTAATTCATAGGTGTACAGAAAGTTGGAAAGTCGCTGCTTGCTTAAGGAATAAAGTAACTTACCTCTGGCAAATTTGGAATAAAAATTAGGGGTGTTAAAATCGAATGTACCGTAATTGTATACCCAGTCGATTCCTTTTTCACTGTCTTGAACCCGAAATGAAGTATGTCCAAAAGAGGAGTAAAGATCTGCACCAGGACCACAGGTTAGTACACTCACAACCGCCTTGTCCGATAGAAATGGTTCCTGGGAATGAGTGGGGACCAGAATAAAGAGTAATACAAGGAGAATGGAATGCTTAATTGTCATTGTGCAAGCCCATCTTCAGGCTATTTCTATTGATGAGACAAATATCTGAATAAATTACGGGACAAATCATCTTCCATAAAAATTATGCTATTTTTACGGCAAACATTGATAGGTGAAGCAACATATACCAAATATCCTTACACTTTTGAATGTATTTTCGGGCTGTTTGGCCGTACTTTTTGCGGTTTGGAATACCTGGGAACTCATGGCATTTTTTGTGTTCCTGGGAATGCTGTTCGACTTTCTTGATGGTCTTTCTGCACGTGCTTTAAGGGTCCAAAGTCCCCTGGGAATTCAGCTGGATTCCCTCGCAGATATGATCACTTTTGGCCTGGTTCCCGGTATTGTTATGTTTCAATTACTAACCATGAGCGAGACGGGGGGGTGGAACTTAAAAATTTCAGAGACTGTGAATTGGAACTCATTTTACGGGATCTTACCATACTTTGGTTTCGCCATTACACTATCATCTGCCTACAGACTGGCCCGGTTTAATATCGATGAAAACCAGGCAAATTCCTTTATTGGCTTGCCTACTCCCGCAAATGCACTTCTTATTATTTCATTACCCCTGATCATCTTGTTCAATGGAAATGATGCCCTAAATACCATCATCCTGGATCCGTGGTTTTTGATAATTCTAACGGTAGTAAGCAGTTTGCTGCTCAATGCACCTATACCCTTGTTTGCTTTAAAATTCAAATCGTGGGATTTTAAAGACAATGCACTGCGCTATATTTTTATTCTGGTAAGTCTGGTATTCATTGGTACCATGAAGTTCCTGGCGATCCCGGCGATCATAGTTTTATACCTGCTTAGCTCATTTCTTCTTCCTCATGAAGGAAAAAAAGAGGAATGAATAAGTCACCGATTATTTTAATGAAAAGCGAATGGGATTAAATGATCTCTAGAATTCCAGTTTTTTCTTCCGAAGCTCAAAATTTTGCCCCAGATATACCTTGCGAACCATTTCATCTTCTGCCAGGTCTTCAGGGATCCCGGATTTCAGAATACCACCTTCAAACATCAGATAGGAGCGTTCTGTAATGGCAAGGGTCTCCTGTACATTGTGATCAGTGATCAGGATACCGATATTCTTATCTTTTAATTGAGCAACAATACGTTGTATGTCTTCAACAGCAACGGGATCTACTCCGGCAAATGGTTCATCGAGCAAAATAAATTTTGGGTCTGTAGCCAGAGCCCTTGCAATTTCTGTCCTTCTGCGCTCACCTCCGGATAGCAGATCGCCCCGGTTCTTTCTGATATGCCCAAGACCAAATTCTTCAATGAGCTGCTCCATTTTAATATGCTGCTCTTTTTTACTGAGTTTGGTTAGTTGAAGCACACTTAGTATGTTCTTCTCGATACTTAACTTGCGAAAAACCGACGCTTCCTGGGCAAGGTATCCAATACCGTTTTGAGCCCTTTTATACATGGGGTATTTGGTGATCTCGGTATCATCCAGAAAGATCTTTCCTCCGTTGGGTTTTATAAGGCCTACGATCATGTAAAAACAGGTAGTCTTCCCTGCACCATTGGGACCTAGAAGTCCTACGATCTCCCCCTGGTTAACCTCGAGGGAAATGCCTTTTACTACTTTGCGGCCGCGGTAGGCCTTCATTATATTTTCTGCTCTAAGCTTCATTGTCTTGTTCGGATCAAAACTACAGTATTCTACATGGAGGGAAAAGCATTTACATTTTTTTTAACCTTCCTGATTTTCCAGAAGCTCCCAAAATTCATAGGCTCTTCGCAAATGTGGTACCACTATGGTGCCACCAACGAGGGTAGCAATTCCCAACGTTTCCATTATTTCTTCCTTACTGGTACCTACCTTATGTGCACTTTCCAAGTGGTACTTAACGCAATCGTCGCAACGCAGAACAGCAGAAGCTACAAGGCCAAGCAATTCTTTCGTCTTAACATCCAGGGCACCGGCAGTATAGGCATTGGTGTCAAGATTAAAGATCCGCTTGATCAATTTATTATCAGCGTCCAGTAATTTTTTATTCATTCTGGAGCGATAGGCATTATATTCTTC
>JABDQS010000178.1 GCA_013042125.1 Eudoraea sp. | reverse complement strand
AAAGGCCATTTCTTCCGGACTCTGATCGTACTCTCCAAAGGCATTTGGTAAGCCCGCATTGGGATGCGCAGACACAGCAAAGGATGTTTTGGCAGATAGTATTTCCAGATGAGGAACTAATTGACTTGCCCCTAGTGCACAGTTAAAACCGATCGACAGAAAAGGGATATGCGACACAGATATCAGGAAAGATTCGGCTGTCTGACCAGATAAGGTACGGCCGGAAGCGTCCGTTATGGTTCCGCTGATCATAATCGGTATGGAAATGCCCCTCTCTTCCTTAACTTCTTCAATGGCGAACAATGCAGCCTTCGCGTTCAGCGTGTCAAAAACCGTTTCCACTAATAAGAGGTCTACACCTCCGTCTATTAAAGCCTCTACTTGTTCCTTGTAGGCAAGGCGCAGATCCTCAAAAGAAACTGCCCTGAAGCCCGGGTCGTTCACATCCGGGGACATACTGGCTGTCTTATTTGTTGGGCCTATGCTACCCGCCACAAAGCGTGGCTTTTGAGGATCTTTGGCTGTACACTTTTCCGCCACTTCTTTTGCGATCCTGGCCGATTCGAAGTTTAATTCATATACGAGCTCTTCCATTCCATAATCCGCCATGGCTATAGAGGTTCCTGAAAAGGTATTCGTTTCCACAATATCTGCCCCGGCATCAAAATATTTCCGGTGGATCTCGGCAATTGCCTGAGGTTGGGTAAGAGACAACAGATCATTATTTCCCTGCAATGCTTGTGGCCAGTCCTTAAACCGAGTACCCCGAAAATCGGCCTCTGAAAACTGATATTGCTGCAGCATGGTGCCCATTGCTCCATCTAACACAAGGATACGATCCTCCAAAAGCTCTTCTATTCTTTTCATCATCGTTATTTATCAAACAAATAAACCACACAAAATCGCTTAGGATCATATGTGTCTATCACTAAAGTAAATTGTATCAAGAATGGAAATAGGCAGAAATACCTACGCGTACGTTATCTGTCGCGCCCGGGGCGTGATAGAATGTAGCACCTTCTTTAGAAGCTAAAGGGTTGCTAAGGTCTCACCGGGTCTAGTCCCTCCACCTTTCTTGATAACAAATTTCATTGTGTATATGAACTATCACAAAGAAACGCCACACTGCTTATAAAAACAAGGAAATCAGATTATTTTTGCCTGGATAGTAGGAGCGCATATTACTCTTTTTATCAGATCTTTTCTCAGATCCTTTAATATTAAATGCACTATTTTAATCGGAATCTTAGAGATGTATTCCACATTCCCGGTTTTGAAGCACCTTGGTGGGATCGTAATAATTTAGCTCGTTAGGAAGCTGATGTTGTCTTAAGTAGGTATTCAACTTGGCATCATTCCAGTGAAAGAACGGACTTACCTTTAATATACCCTCTTTACTGATACTAAGTATGTCTAGCGTATCGCGGTAAGCGGTCTGGCCTTTGCGAATATTGGTGAACCAAACATCGGGTTGGTGCTCCTTAATGGCCCTGCGAAAAGGTTCCAGCTTTACCTGCCTGGTAAATTCGGAATGCCTGGGATCATCAATATCCGGCACTCCCATAAGAACATCTCTCCAGGCCCTTGTTTGCAAGGGGACATAGATCTTCATGTTCAGTTCAAGAGATTTCATTACCTCATCGGCATGTGTATAGGTAGCCTCTGTATTATAACCGGTATCACACCAAATTACTGGAACATCATTCTTTATTGCGGTTACCGCATGTAAAATAGATGAAGAATAAGGACCAAAATTGGTGGTTACAATAGGAATCCTGGCATAATCCAGAGCCCAGCCAATGATCTCTTCTGTGGGGATCCCTCTGAATTGAGCGTTTAAGTGTTGTAGGTGCTGATCGGTAAATTTCATGGGGTAATCTCTATTAAATTATCTAGTATTATTTACCCTATAGTTTTAGTAGGTTTTCAAAAATAGTATATTATATCGTTGTTCTCCTAAAGCAGATTGAATAAATTGATATTTATCCTACAGAATTAGTAGATTAATAAAAATAAAGTTGAATCCTTTGGATATTTTCAGTAGAATTACGGCCCTATTGGGAATATGGCACCTGGATTATCAGATCCGCCAGCGTAGTATTCCGGTAAACATCCAGGGCACTATCCCGAACCTTGAGCATAAGTTTATGCACCGCACAACTTTGCTCATCCGGGCAATCCTCGCATTTCTCGTAAAAATTAAGACTTACGCAGGAGACCATGGCTATTGGGCCCTCCAGGGCTCGCATCACAGTGGTCATAGGTATTTCGGAAGGATCTTTTATTAGGTAATACCCTCCACCCTTTCCTTTTTTGGAACCCAGATACCCTGTTCGGCGTAAACTGAGTAGAATGCTCTCAAGGAATTTTTGTGAGATATTCTCATGATCCGCGATCTCGGCAATAGCAATAGGATGGCGGTCGTTCTGATTCGCCAGAAATGCCAGAGCTTTAAGTCCGTACTTGGTCTTTTTGGAAAGCATTCCGCTAATATAGCTAAAAGCATAGAAATAGTTGCTCAGTAAATAGCATCCAAAGCTTGAGAAATATCGCTGGTGATATCTTCTAAATGCTCCAAACCAACTGAGATCCGAACCATACCGTCTGTGATGCCACTTTCCAATCGCTCTTTGACGGAAAGTTTACTATGAGTAGTAGAAGCCGGGTGGGTCACAATACTCCTGGAATCCCCAAGATTAGCCGAAAGGGATAGCAACCTGATAGCGTCAAAAAATTTCCTGCCGGCCTTTACACCTCCTTTTATTTCAAAAGAGACCACACAGCCGCCAGCCTTCATTTGCTTTTTTGCTAATTTGTACTGTGGATGTGATGGCAGAAAGGGATATTTTACCCACTCCACTTTGGGATGATCTTCTAAAAATTGGGCTACACCCAGAGCATTACTGCAATGCCTGTCTACCCGCACGGCAAGGGTTTCCAAGCTTTTTGACAGCAACCAGGCGTTAAAAGGTGAGAGAGAGGGCCCTGATATTCTGGCAAATCTATAGATCTTGTCAATCAGGTCTGCACGACCAACCGTAATCCCGGCCAATACCCTACCCTGTCCATCCATAAGTTTGGTGCCGGAATGGATCACCAGGTGGGCTCCAAATTTAATAGGCTGCTGTAAATAGGGCGAGGCAAAACAGTTATCTACAATCAATAATAATCCGTGTTTATCTGCTATGGTACCAAGCCGTTCCAGATCAACAAGATCTACTCCAGGGTTGGTAGGCGATTCTGCATAGATCACTTTAGTTCTGGGTGTGATAAGGTCTTCTACTTTCTCTAATTCATCGATCTTAAAATAGGTATGAGAAATTTGCCATTTAGGAAAGAACTGTGTAAACAGGCTATGAGTAGATCCAAAGATATTGCGAGCAGACAAAACGTGATCCCCACTTTCCAATAGTGCTGCGAAGGTTGAAAACACAGCTGCCATCCCAGAAGCAAAGGCGAAACCTGCTTCTGCACCTTCCATTTTACAGACCTTATCAATAAACTCCGTTCCATTGGGGTTGGCATATCTTGAGTAAATATTCCTATCCTTTTCTTCGGCAAACGAAGCCCGCATGTCTTCTGCGTCCTCAAACACAAAACTTGAGGTCATATAGATGGGACTTGAGTGTTCCAGAAAAGATGAACGTTCTATCTGTGTTCGGATCGCTTCGGTCTCAAAGCGACGGTTTGTTTTTTTCATGACATCTCCAATTTCAGACAATTTACATCTTTTCCGCTATGCGCAGAATATCTCCAAAAACCCCCCTTGCGGTTACTGCGGCTCCCGCTCCTGCGCCTTGAATTACCAATGGATGTTCTCCATACGATTCAGTATAGATCTCTATAATTGAGTCGGAGCCCCTTACCTGTCCCAGGCTGCTTGCTTTAGGAACTGAGATCAATTTTACTTCCAATTGCCCTTTCTCCTTTTGAAGGTCCCCATGCAATTCTCCTACATATCTCAGCACCTGACCTTTTACTTGCTTCTTTTTAACTGCCTCCATTAAGGGGTCCAAAGCTTCGATTTGTTCAATAAAGGCTTCGCTACTTAGCTTTTGTAAGTTTTTTGGAATCAGGTTCTCGATCTTTACATCATCAATTTCATTCTGCAACTCAAGTTCCCTGGCCAGGATCAATAGTTTCCTGCCAACATCCATACCTGAGAGATCCTCTCTGGGATCCGGTTCGGTATACCCCAGACTCATGGCTTCCAGCAACACCTCAGAGAAGGGCACATCTTTTTCCGAATACGTATTAAAGATATAGCTCAGGGAGCCGGAAAAAACTCCTTTGATACCTGTAATATTCTCCCCTGACAGATGAAGTAGCTTAATGGTATCAATAAGTGGTAATCCTGCCCCAACATTGGTCTCATACAAATATTGTTTTTGAAAATGATCTAATTCTTCACGCAGAAGATGATAAAAATCTATCCCCAGCGTATTGGCTATTTTGTTGGAAGAGATCAAGTCGAATCCATTTTCTACAAAGTCAAAATAATGGGCCACAAAGTCCTCGCTGGCTGTATTATCTACAGCGATCAAATTCTCCAAGTGATGGGCCCTTGCATAGTCGAAGATATCATTGAGTGTATAGTCCTTTCCTTTTTCTTTTATATCTAATCTCCAATCCTTGGAGACGCCATCTTTATTGAGCAGTAATTTTTTAGAATTTCCCAGGGCAAATACCCTGAGTTGGGTACCTTTTCTTTTTTCAATTGTCTTGCTTGCCCCCAATACCTGATCCAGAAGTGTTCCCCCAACATTCCCATGTCCGAATATGGCCAGATTTACCTTTTTGCTAATGCCAAAGATCTGTCCGTGCATTACATTCAATGCTTTGTGAAGATCCGATTTCTTAACTACCAGACTAATATTCTTTCCTGTAACCGTATTGTTGAATAATAGTGGTATAACCTGATTTTTAATGAGCGCATTATATGGTTTGTGAAAAGTACTGAGATCCTGACCTACAATGGAGATCACGGATACGTCTTCCACAATAGTGATCGCATTAATGTCCTTGGATCGAAAATCACTCTCAAATTCCTCTTCAAGGGCTTTCTTTGCTGCCTGCGCCTTTTTGGCCGATACAAGAAGTCCTATTCCCCTTTCCGAAGATCCCTGTGAAATAATACTTACACTAACATTTCGTTGGCTCAAGGCTCTGAAAATTCGTGCATCTACTCCAACCTTTCCCAATAAACCCCTACCCTCCAGGTTGATGAGGGCCTCATCCGCCAGGACAGAAAGCGAGCGTATGCCTTCCTCATTGGTTCTTGCACTAATTAAAGTTCCTTCATTATCCTTATTGAATGTATTCAGGATCCGAAGTGGGATATTTTTCTCCAATAAAGGAATAATGGTCTTGGCATGAAGAATGGTAGTACCAAAATTGGCAAGTTCATTGGCCTCGCTAAATGAAAGTTGGGCTATTCGCCTAGCCTCCGGCACCAATTTAGGGTCTGCCGTATAGATCCCATCTACGTGGGTATAATTCTGTAATTCTTCCGCATCCAGAAAATTGGCAAGTAGTGCAGCCGTGTAATTACTGCCGTTCCTTCCCAAAGTGGTAGTTTCACCTGCCTCAGTACCCCCAATAAATCCTGGTATTACCGGAATCACGGAGGCATCTAACTTCCTGAAAAAACTGCCGGACCGTTCTCTGGAAATTTCCTCCAGTAATTTGGCATCACCAAATGTGTTATCCGTAATGATGAGTTGTCTTGAATCTGCAAGTTGGGCCTGTATCCCCTTGCCAATTAAAAGCTTGGTGATCAGTTTTGTTG
>JABDQS010000174.1 GCA_013042125.1 Eudoraea sp. | reverse complement strand
AAAGGGTGGAAAAGGACGAACGGACACTGGTCACTACTCTTACCAAAAGAATGGCTGAAGAGCTTACAAAATATCTTACCCGGATCAACGTACGATGCAGGTATATCCACAGCGATGTGGATACTCTGGAACGGGTAGAGATCATGCAGGATCTGAGAAAAGGGATCTTTGATGTGCTTGTTGGCGTGAATTTACTCAGAGAAGGCCTTGATCTGCCCGAGGTATCGCTGGTAGCTATTCTGGACGCTGATAAGGAAGGGTTTTTACGAAGTAATCGTTCCCTTACACAAACGGTTGGAAGGGCAGCAAGACATTTAAATGGTAAAGCGATCATGTACGCTGATAAGATAACTGACAGCATGAAGAAGACCATTGATGAAACTATCTATAGAAGGGAAAAACAAACCAATTACAACAAAGAAAATAATATTACCCCAACTTCACTAAACAAAAGTCTGGACAGTGCATTAGCAAAAAACTCAGTATCTACGTATCACTTTATAAAAGAAGAGCTCAGAGCAGCAGAACCAGACCTGGAATACCTCACAAAAGATCAGAAGGAGAAAATGATCCGTCATAAACGCAAAGCGATGGAAAAAGCAGCCAAAGAACTCGATTTTATGCTGGCTGCCAAGCTTAGGGATGAGATCAAAAGTCTTCAAAACCAAGATTAACATAGCCCGGGATCATGAAAAAAACTATTCTTCTTTCGCTTTTATGGTCGTTTTGTATTTCTAATACCTTCTGCCAACCCATGTCCGGAAATGAGATCATCAAGGCTGCGAATGAGCAGTTGGATGAAGGTTTAACGGAATTGATGCGTTTTTTGGAGATCCCCAATATTGGAAGCGTCGAGGAAGACGTGGCCAACAATTTAAAATGGTGCATAAACCGATTTCAGAAATTAAATTTTTCAACCCGGGTAATTACTACAGAAGGTGCACCCTTGTTATTCGCGGAAAAAACAGTTACAAAAGATAAAAAGACCATTTTATTTTATCTCCAGATAGATGGGCAGCCTGTAGATAACACAGAATGGGATCAACCACATCCTTTCAGTCCGGTAATAAAAAAGAAAGATGTGAACGGTTCCTGGAGCATGATCGATCGGAACACTGAGAAAATTCTAGATCATGAATGGCGCGTTTTTGGAAGATCAGCCTCCGATTCCAAAGGTCCGGCCATGGCATTTATTACTGCCCTCGATATATTTAAACAGAGATCCATGCAAGCAGAGTTTAATATCAAGGTGATCATGGATTTCCAGGAGGAATTGGGATCTCCTACTTTGGCATCTGCTGTAGAACGGCATGGTGATCTTCTGAGGGCAGATATGGTTCTAATTATGGATGGAACCCGTCATATCTCCAATTGGCCGACCCTTACCTATGGAGCCAGAGGGATTGCCACGGCCACTATAGACATCTTTGGCCCAAAGTCCCCATTGCACAGTGGACAGTATGGAAATTATGCTCCCAACCCTGTATTTGAAGCATCCCGATTCATAGCCAGTTTAAAAGATGAAAAAGGAAGGGTGATGATCAAAGGATTTTATGATGGAATAACCTTGACAGAGACCGATAAAATTGCATTAAATTCTCTGCCTGAAAATGAAGACAGTTTAAAAATACGTCTGGGAATTGCTGAAAGTGATCAGGTAGGCGGTAGTTATCAGGAGTCGTTACAATATCCATCGCTTAACATCAGAGGTTTGCGTTCTGCCTGGGTAGACAAGGAAGTAAGGACGATCATCCCGGATCAGGTAAAGATCGAGTTGGATATGCGCCTGGTTCCCGAAACACCGGGAGAACGGATGATAAACTTGTTGGAGGAACACCTGAGAATACAGGGTTACCATTTGGTAGACAGCATACCAACAGATCTGGAACGGAGGTCTTATCCAAAATTAGCTTCACTAAGGTATCGCCTGGGATCACAACCTTTCCGTACAGAAATGGATTCTGAGACGGGAGATTTCCTTAATAGAGCAATGCAAACGGTCTTTGGATCAAAAGTGGTAAATATGAGGACCACCGGTGGATCCCAACCTATTGCTCCTTTTGTCCGAACCTTAAATGTGCCGGCGGTTTCTATTCGTATACCAAATCCTGATAATAATATACATGCTCCTAATGAAAATCTCAGAGTAGGGAATTTTCTTGAAGGGATCATGATGTGTTTAGCTATTCTCAATGAGCCCCTATAATAATAATAGCGCTCTGATCTCTCAGAGCGCTATTCAACTAACCAAACAAACCAACCATTATGATAACCCGTAGTGCGGGTCAAGCATAATTTCTTTCTTTACCTTACTTTCCTATTTCGATCATACGTTTCGGCTTGGGTAATGCCTCATCTTTTTTTGGAAGATCAAAGGAAAGGATCCCGTCTTTGTACGATGCATTTATCTTTTCACTATCTACAGTTTCAGGTAAGGTAAAGGATCTTTTAAAGGAGGAATACGAAAATTCTTTTCTGGTATAATTCTCCTCAACCTTTTCATCTTCTGTTTTGGTCTCCAAAGAAATAGTTAAAACATCTTTGTCTATTTCTACATTGAAGTCTTCCTTATTTTTTCCGGGAATAGCCAATTCCAAATGATACCCCGTTTCGTTCTCCTTAATATTCACTGCAGGAAGAGTGGCAGCATAATTTTCACTTCCTCCCAACCAGTCTGGTTTGAAAAATTCGTTCATTAAAGAAGGGAACATAATGTTGTTACGTGTTACTATACTCATGACTTTTAGATTTAAGTTTGACTTTATTTTTCACATATAGAGCAAAGGATATACCAAGTGAATAACGCTGCCCTTTTGGCACTATATCAATCATTTATACTGCCACAAAGGCAGTATTTGTTATTTTCTTGGTTTATTAAAGGGCTTGTTTATAGGCATTTCCCGGTATTGTTTTATTTAAGGGTACAAGGAGGGCGTGTTGTTCCATCTTTTGTAATACCTTGCTTAAAAGTTCTGTAATGACAAACAATGACATCTTAAAAAAGTTGCGTGTAGCCTTGATGTTAAGGGATGATGAGATCGTAGACATTTTGGCCCTGGTAGATTTTCGGATTTCAAAAAGTGAGATAGGAGCATTTTGCCGTAAGGAAGGGCATCCAAAATACAGGGAGTGCGGTGATCAGGTGCTTCGGAATTTCTTGAATGGTTTAGTATTGCATTTGAGAGGAACAAGGGATGACCCAAAAAATCCAAAAGATGTCTTGAATTCTCCTAAAAAGAATACTACTAAGCCGCCTTCAAAACCAAGGAAAGGTAAATATACGGGATTGGGCTCTGTGGCTTATAAAAATAAAAAAGGTCCCAAGTAATCTTAGGACCTTTGTTGATAACGACAGATTCTATCCTGTTATACGCACAGGAACTGTATACATTTTTCCTTCTTCAGCCTCTGCTAATTCGACCGCTTGATAATTCAAGCGACTTTTTACAAATCTTTCAAGGATCTCGTCTTCAGTATCTACTGATATCACAACAATTTCATTCTCACTATTCAGAGTAAACAGCACCTTGGCAGTAAGGTCCTGTTCCTCCACTACAAAGGAATTGTTCTTCAAAAGCTGACTGATCTGAATAGCCAGATCTTTTTTTGGATCGGCAGTCTTGTAATCATTGGCAAATAGATTTCCGGCTGTAAAAAGAAGAGCCGCTGCGAGTACTACAGGTAATTTTCTCATGACTTGTTTGTTTTTTGATTAATAATTAGATTGATGATGTATATTAAAAGACGACCCCTGAGCAGGAATGTTACTGATTTTTAAATTTTTAACAGAACTTTAAAAGTTGTCCTTTAGTAAACATGCCCTAAAAATAAAGATGGCAGGAACGAAAAAAAACAGTCATTGTACGGTTTAAAGTTTATTTAATACACGTACTAAATAGTAAACTTAGAACAAACAAAAAGGCGATGTTGTGGTAACATCGCCTTGAATATTTGTGTTGTTTTTAATTTAAGCCATAACCGCCTTGACCTTATCAGCCGCTTCCTGGAATTGTACTGCAGATTGCACGGCCAAACCAGAGTTATCAATGATCTCTTTGGCCAGATCAGCATTGGTTCCCTGAAGCCTTACTATTATAGGAACCTTGATGGCATCTCCCATGTTCTTATAGGCATCCACTACACCTTGTGCAACGCGGTCGCATCGAACGATCCCACCAAATATATTGATAAGGATAGCCTTTACATTAGGGTCCTTAAGAATGATCCTGAAGGCTTCTTCCACTCGTTTTGCGTCGGCAGTTCCTCCTACGTCCAGGAAATTAGCCGGTTCTCCGCCAGCCATTTTGATCAGGTCCATCGTAGCCATTGCCAAACCTGCGCCATTCACCATACATCCTACGTTTCCATCGAGGTCAACATAGTTGAGTCCCACGGCACGGGCTTCAACTTCAATAGGGTTTTCTTCGCGTAGATCGCGCATTTCTGCATATTGCTTCCTCCTGAAGAGTGAATTATCATCAATAGACACTTTGGCATCTACGGCCATGATCTTATCATCTGAGGTCTTTAGAACCGGATTGATCTCAAAAAGACTGGCATCACTTTGTTCATATGCCTTGTATAGTGATGAAATGAATCTTGTCATCTCTTTAAAAGCGGTTCCTGAAAGTCCCAGGTTAAAAGCAATTTTACGAGCCTGGAAAGGCATTAATCCGGTAGATGGATCAACTTCTTCAGTAAAAATAAGATGTGGAGTTTTTTCTGCCACTTCTTCTATATCCATACCGCCTTCTGTGGAATACATGATCATATTCCGCCCAAGTCCTCTGTTCAGAAGAACGGAAACATAAAATTCACTTGTTTCACTTGCTCCAGGATAATATACATCTTCGGCTACCAGTACCTGATGCACCTTTTTCCCCTCCGCAGACGTCTGTGGGGTAACCAAATTCATACCAATGATCTGACCTGCTATCTCCTCAACCTCTTTAAGGTTCTTGGCGAGTTTAACACCTCCGCCTTTTCCGCGTCCGCCTGCGTGTACCTGTGCCTTGATCACATGCCAGGAAGTTCCAGTCTCACTGGTTAATTGTTTAGCAGCATCTACCGCTTCTTTAGCATTGTGTGCTACGATCCCTCGTTGGATACGAACGCCAAAACTGGCCAAAATTTCTTTTCCCTGATACTCGTGAAGATTCATATGGTTGTTATGTTAGTTGCATGCAAAAATAGGAAACGCAATGGAGTTTCACTAACTAAATTGCACTTGTCTTAAATATTGAAATCCTTAAAATCCAATGGGTCGAAATTTCTGAAATGTCCGTTCATATCAATCAATTCCTTGGTCCTGTCTACTTCTTTAAGGACCTTTATGGTCTGGTCCAAATGCCTTCGAATATACGCAAGCCTATCGCTCTCTTTGACCAATTGCATTAATT
>JABDQS010000159.1 GCA_013042125.1 Eudoraea sp. | reverse complement strand
CCGTAGGGGATATAGAATCCTTACCTTATATTGAATCGGTTCGTCAGTTAAAATGGGAACTGGGCGATAACAATGCTATTGTGGTGCACCTTACCCTTGTACCATATTTGTCTGCTGCCGGAGAATTAAAAACTAAACCTACACAGCACTCTGTAAAAACACTCATGGAAAGTGGTATACAGGCAGACATATTGGTTTGCCGTACCGAACACGAACTTTCTGACGAGATCAAAGACAAGCTTGCTTTATTTTGCAATGTTAAGCGAGAAGCTGTTATACAGTCTATTGATGCATCTACTATTTACGACGTTCCAATCATGATGCAAGATGAAGGATTGGATACGGTAACTTTAAAAAAGTTGGGGCTTTCAGATTCAACACCTCCGGATCTTACTCAATGGAACGAGTTCTTAGACAGGCATAAACATCCGAAGAGTGAGGTTACTGTTGGGTTGATCGGAAAATATGTGGAACTGCAGGATTCCTATAAATCTATCCTGGAATCATTTATACATGCCGGAGCCATTAATGAGGTTAAGGTGAATGTGCAGCCTATTCATTCAGAATATATTACAAAAGCCAACTTTGAGCAGAAAATGACAGGGCTCGATGGGATACTTGTGGCACCGGGATTTGGAGAAAGAGGCATTGAAGGGAAGGTGAAGGCTGTGAGATATGCCCGGGAGAATGGAATACCTTTCTTAGGGATCTGTTTAGGTATGCAGATGGCGGTTATTGAATTTGCACGAAATGTTCTCGGATTGAAAGGGGCTAATTCCACTGAGATGGATGAAGAGACAGCACACCCTGTGATCAGTCTTATGGAAGAACAAAAGACAATTACCAACAAAGGGGGTACTATGCGATTGGGAGCTTGGGATTGTGAACTGAAAGAAGGAAGTTTGGTGCAAAAGGTCTATCACGGTAAAAAGGATATTTCGGAAAGGCACCGTCACCGATATGAATTTAACAACGACTATAAAGAGAGATTTGAAAATGCCGGACTTATCGCTTCCGGGATCAATACGGCTACCAATTTGGTAGAGATCATTGAGCTTCCGGATCATCCCTGGTTCATTGGAGTGCAATATCACCCCGAATACAGGAGTACGGTAGACAATCCACATCCTTTATTCGTAGGATTTATCAAAGCCGTTCAGGCTCATAAAAAGCAACAAACCAATGCCAGTATGGCATAAACTCCACATTTGGGCTTATATTTGCACTTGCGATAACCGTAATGATCTATTATACTCCTTTAAGGGGATGTGGACCTGATAGATTCGACAAACAATTTCATGGAAGAAAAGAAATTAGACATTAATACGATAATCGGCTTCGTGCTGATATTTGGGATCCTGCTTTTCTGGTTTTATCAGAATCAACCCACGCCTGAAGAAATTGAGGCTCAAAAAGCAAAAATAGAGCAGGAAGAAGCAGAAGAAGCACCAATAGAAGAGGCTATTGCGAAACCCATCCTGGAAACACAACCGATAGATCTGCAAGATTCTACATCGCTTGTGAACTACAAAAATGCAATGGGTGAATTTGGTTTTACCTCTGTTTCCGATGGAACTACCATTCTTGAGAACGATGTACTATTTCTGGAGATAAATAATAAGGGAGGTCAGATCACAGAAGCCAGGTTAAAGGATTTTATTACCTATGATTCTATCCCGATCTATTTAGTGCAAGACGGTAATGCTGTTTTTGATCTGAATTTTACAACTACCAATAACAGGATCATCAACACTAAAGATCTTTTCTTTGAACCCACTATGACCCAAAGCGGGGATAGCCAGATCCTATCCATGAAGGCAAAGGTTTCTTCAACGCAATTTTTGGAATATCAGTATGAGATGAAGCCCGGGCAATATCTGGTAGGATTTACGATTCGTTCGCAGGGACTTTCCGGTGTATTTAACCAAAACCAGCCTATTAAATTAAATTGGAAATTAAGAGGGATACGTCACAATAAAAGTATTCAGTACGGAAACCGCTATACCCGTCTAACCTATAACCACGAAGGTGACAAGATCAGTAAGTTGTCTGAGAGCGGTGATGATGAAGACACTGAGATCGATGTAAAATGGTTGTCTTATCGCCAGCATTTCTTTAGTACTATCCTTACGACAAATACACATTTTGAAACCGTTGATATAACTTCTAAGAATCTTGTTACGGAAGAAAGCCATACGGCTAAGTTCACTAAAGAATTCAGCACCGAGGCCCCATTGGCCCTGGAGGGAGGAGAACTATCCTATGCAATGAACTGGTACTACGGTCCAACGGATATTGAGGTGCTAAAGCAGTATAAGGATCTGGGATTGGTAGAGTCCATACCTTACGGCTGGGGTATTTTTGGCTGGATCAACCGCTATGTATTTACCCCTTTCTACGGTTTCCTTAGTTCGTTCTTGCCCTTTGGGATAGCCATTGTGGTAATGACCATTATCGTGAGGGTAGTGATGTCTCCTGC
>JABDQS010000156.1 GCA_013042125.1 Eudoraea sp. | reverse complement strand
GAAGTTGCCTTCACTTTAACCAGTAATTCGTCTGGTTCTGGAACAGGCCTGGGTAACTCAACAAGTTGAAGAACATCCGGTGAACCATAATGCTTATAAATAAAGGCTTTCATACTAAAATGGTAATGGTCTAAGGATTATACTCTGTGATATTCCCGGCATCTGCCTTTTTACATCTTTTTACTAAACCCTATCCTTAACCGGAATCACAAATTTAAGAGCGGACCAGATCTCATTAACTGCACATACTTTTATGTCTACCAAACCGTGCTTCAGGCCTATATGACGTACAATATTTCCAGTGAGATCTGTTTCTTTTTTGGCCGATTTCTTGGGCCAGGAGATCCAGATCATCCCGTCTTGCTGCAATTGTTGTTTTAAAGGAGGTAGCTCCAGAGTTAACACCTCCGCTTCGGTCGCGAAAAAATGAATGAAATGGACTGGTTCGGTACTATTCTCAACTTCGTGAATATCCTCCGGAAAATAATTAAAATACGAACGATATTCCGGAGGAGTATCGACCAATTTCACCTTAAAACCGGGTTTGATCCCCAATTTTCTTGAGAGAGGTGTCCCCGAATATCCTGAAGTAAATTTAGCTCCCATCAGAATTGCATTACCCTTAAAATTAAACAATATTTTTTGATAGACAGGACATGGGATGCTCCTTACAATATTAAGATCGTCATTGATTTAACATATCTTTCTTATTTGATTAACGCACTTCCATAAAAAATATCGATAGTTTAAATGATCGGTGTAACAAAGGCTCTAAAAAAGCGTCTTTAATACACAACAACAACTAACCAATGCGATCTATAGGAATAGGCATCTTCCTGCTTTTAGGCATAGTTATGCAAAGTTACGGGCAGGATAGGGACAGTATTCGTGTTAAACGGGTATATGCTACAAAAGCCGTCGGTACCATGGAATCTCCTAAGATAGACGGTATCATGGAAGATAAAGCCTGGGGACTTGTAGAATGGGCAGGTGATTTTACCGAATTTCAACCAGATAATGGTACCCCTCCCACGGAACAAACATTAATGAAGATCCTATACGATGACAAGAATCTCTATGTAGGTTTTAAGTGTTTTCAAGAAGATCCTTCCACTATTGAACGCAGATTAGGAAGGCGCGATACCTTTCCCGGAGACTGGGTAGAGATCAACATAGATAGCTATAACGATGACAGGACCGCATTTTCATTTACTGCCTCCTCTTCCGGGGTTAAAAGCGATGAGTTTGTTTCAAATAACGGCGATTTTGATAGTAGCTGGAATCCCATTTGGTTTCTAAGCACTCATATTGACGCTGATGGATGGACCGCAGAGATCCGAATTCCCTTAAGTCAGCTTCGCTTCAGCAATGCACAGGAACAAGTATGGGGCTTACAGGCTACGCGCCGTTATTTCAATAATGAAGAACGTTCTCTATGGCAAGCTATAGATGCCAACCCTCCAGGTTGGGTAAGTGAATTTGGTGAATTACAGGGTCTGATTGGCCTTATTCCTCAAAAACAAAGGGAAATACAGCCTTATACGCTTTCTCAATTAGACACCTATGAGGCCGAAGCTGGAAATCCATTTCGTGACGGTTCAGATTCTAAGTTTGCAGCAGGCCTGGATGCCAAAATAGGGATCACCAATGATCTAACACTCGATCTTACGATTAACCCCGACTTTGGACAGGTAGATGCTGATCCGGGAGCGATTGCCTTGGACGGTTTTGAGATCTTCTTTCAGGAAAGAAGACCTTTTTTCGTAGAAAATAAGAGTGTTTTTGATTACCGCATTGGCGGAGGCCCCGATAATTTATTTTTTTCGAGGAGGATTGGGCGAACTCCCCAGGGATCTACAACGGCAGACGCGGAACTGGGTGAATATCAGAACGTGCCTAATTTCACGACCATCCTTGGGGCAGCTAAGTTTAGTGGAAAGACTCAAAATGGCTGGTCTATTGGTCTGCTCGAAAGTGTTACCGCCAAAGAATATGGCGAGGTAGAATTAGATACCCGCGCAGAGCTCATCAATGGATTACCGGTCATTGGTACGGAACGAAGAGAAATAGTAGAGCCCTTAACAAATTACCTGGTGGCGAGAGTCCAGAAAGATTTTAACGAACGAAACTCATATATTGGTGGAATTTTTACAGCTACCAACAGGAACCTGGAAGGTGATCTGGATTTTTTACATAAGTCGGCCTATACCGGAGGAATCGATTTTAAGCACAATTGGAAGAATCGTACCTATTATTTGGAAGGTGTATTTACATTTAGTAATGTGACCGGGAGCGAAATGGCCATTGAAGCAACCCAACGCTCAATAACCCATTTATTTCAACGCTCGGATGCCGGTCATGTCTCGGTAGATCCAACCCGAACTTCATTGAGTGGCACCGGGGGCCGATTTGAAATAGGCAAGGGTGGTGGTGGAAATTGGCGTTATAATGCCGGTACTTTTTGGAAGTCTCCCGAACTGGAATTAAATGATATCGGATTTTTACGGCAAGCTGATGATATAAGACAATACGCGAATCTCAGGCGTGTATTTAACCAGCCTACGTCCTGGTTCAGGCAAGCTAATTTTCAAACGGAGATTTCAACGGCCTTTGATTTTGAAGGGAATTATAACAGGATCCAATACCAAGTTGATGGTTTTATCAATTTTAAGAATAATTATTTTGCAGATTTCGGAGCGGCCCATAAGCCTCGTATATTTATCAATTCATTCCTTAGAGGCGGACCAAGGTGGCGTTATAACGAGGAGAATTACTGGTACTTATTCTTAGGTACTGATAACAGGAAAAAATTTCGTGTAATAGCAGGAACTGTTAATTCACAGGCCACCGAAAATAACTTCTCTTATTACAATTATGAATTGCGATTCAACTATCAGCCTATCAATGCACTAAGCATCTCATTAAACACGGAATACTCGCAGAATCCCAACCGAACCCAATATGTTAGTGAGCAAAGTTTTGGGGGCCAGCCCAGATACATTTTGGGGGCTATTGATCAGGAAACACTTAGCACTACCTTACGGCTAAATTACAACCTTAACCCCAATCTAAGTCTTCAGTATTATGGACAGCCCTTTATTTTTAAGGCCAAATTTTCAGATTTCAACTATGTAGTGAATTCTACGGCCGAGAGTATAGATAATAGGGTAAGCTGGTATTCAGAAGATCAGTTACAGTTCAACAATGGGGTTTATGAGGTGGATGAGGATCAGAATGGAACCGTAGACTACAGTTTTGGAGATCCGGACTTTGCTTTTGTACAATTCCGTTCTAACCTGGTCCTTCGCTGGGAATACATTCCTGGATCTGAAATATTCCTGGTATGGTCTCAGGGGATTACCGGTAATGGGGACGTCAATGATAGTTTTGGAAATATAATCAATGATGAGCTTTTGAATCAGAAAGCCAATAATACGTTTCTTTTAAAGGCCACATACCGTTTTAATCTCTGAGATGACCATCAGCTAGTAATGATTAATCCCATACAAATCGCCAATTGCCGTCAGCCTGCCTTTTCCATACCGTATGAAAGACTCCTTCACTTGTAATGGGTTGGCCCAAAGAATCCTTTGTGACGAATTTATACTTGCCATATGTAAATCCCAGATCCCCTGAAGTAGAAACATCTACAAAGTCTGGTTTCCAGCTTAGACTTGCTGTGTTACCGGAAGCCTCTTGTGATTTAAACTGTTGCTTTATGGCTGTCTTCCCAATGACAAGTGAATTGTTTCTCATTAACACGGCATCTTCTGCTGCGTATGTTAAAAATGCCTTGGGTATTCCATCTTTTCGTGCCAGGTCCGAAAAATCTTGTTCTGTTTCAACTATTTCATTTTTCCAACCTTCAATGGTTGCCTCACTTGGGCCGGAGGAACAGGAAGTTAAAATCAATAGGGGTAGTATGACAATGCTATATGAGAATTTCATAGGCAGGCACTTTTAATATTAATTAGGTGATAAATGAATTCTAAGCTATTGGTCTGAAATCCAATCACGCGCTTCTTCTTCGGTTTCAAAACCCCTGAAATGCCAATCCGAATTTAAATTTCTGGAGATCTCAACATATTTCTCGATCTTTTCCCTGACCTTTTTATTATTGGCAATATAGGCCATCTTAAGCTTCTGCAGGGATCTGCTTGCAGCCACATCATTTACTGATACATCAACGATTTCTAAAGGATTCCATTCAACATCTGTAGTTTCAAGTGTGTGTACTATCTGATATTTTGCAATTTCAGAGCGAGGATCACTAAAAAATATTTCATTGGCTTCCGTGATTTCGTCGGCGGTTACAAAGTCGTAGAACTCCCATTTGATTCCCTCATTTTCCCAAATAGTTCGAAAAGGCATATTCTTAACAATTGTATACACCGGGCAGGTACATGGATTTTGTTACAGCGATCCGGGTACTGTTTATAAATAAAAAAAGATCAGGCCAAAACTAATGGTATGATCCATTCTCAATTTTACTTGCAATCAATGAAACAAGGTATATGATTCCCAGTTTCCTACATTTAAATATAGTAAAAAAGTTACGAAACTTACAAGAATCCTTCGTTAGGGTCAATAAGAATATGAGAACTCAATTTATTAAAAATCCCGATAATTCCCAGCCAGATATTTGTTGGCTTTGGCCTCTTTAAACTGAGCTGTTTCGTTATCCCAATGTAATTTGCGGTTGGGAAATTGACCTGCGATGACTCCTAACAAAATGGTTTCCGTTAGGCGTGCAGAATACGAAAACGGCGCCGTACAGGTATCGGTTCCCAAACAGGCATCTACAAACTGATGATAGTGCTTATGGCCTTCCAGGCCGTAGTCTCTGACCGGCTCGCCTATCTTACCTGCTTTTTCAAATGGGGTTACATCTATCTCCTGATATTCGCCATCCACGATATGCCTGGGTAATTCCATAAAATGAGGCAGGAGCAATCTTCCTTTTTCCCCAATAAACATGGCTCCCTGCAAGGGAAGTTTTTCTTTGTTAGGTAATTTCAGATCCTTGTGGGTAGCAGGTGCACCCTTTCCATCGTACCAAACCCATTTCAAGGTCTCGGTAGTATACGGGGTGCCAGGGAATTCATACGTTACTGTATTGTTCTCCGGGTATCCAAAGCCATTAGGTCTGCGACATTGATTCTTCACCGTAAAAGGAACATCTAATTGTAGTGCATTATAAGGTGTATCAAAAATATGAACACCCATGTCTCCTAAGGTCCCGCAGCCAAAATCGACCAGCTTTCGCCAGTTGGCAGGATGGTAAACCTGATCTTTGTATGGTCTGGTTTCTGAGGTTCCTAACCATAAGTTCCAATCCAGATTTGGCGGTATCGGATCTGCACCAATTGGAGCCGGGCCATCATAGCCCCAATTCTTGGGTGACCATGCCCTTACGCAGGAAACCTTCCCAATGATCCCGGATTGGATCAACAGGGTTGCCAATTTATAATCGTAAAAAGAATGCACCTGAATGCCCATCTGGGTGATCAGGTTCTTTTCTTCCGCTAATTTTCTCATAGCTCGTGCCTCAGCGACATGATGCGCCAGAGGTTTTTGGCAATAGACGGGTTTATCTAATTGCATAGCGAGCATGGAGGCAGGCGCATGAGTATGATCCGGGGTTGAAACTATTACGGCGTCTATCTCATCGGCCATTTCCGAAAAGAGCATACGATAATCTGCAAACCCCCTCGCATTAGGATGAAGAAGTTTAGCCGCTTCCAAATTCTTTGAGTCCACATCACATAGGGCTACAACCTCAACCATTTTATGGGAGGAAACAGAACCCAGATCTTCCATTCCCATTCCTCCAACCCCGATATGGGCAGTTCTCAATTTTTTGTCCTGATGTATTCCCCACATGGAGGAAGGTAATAAGGAGACCGAGGAGGCCACCGCCGTATTCTTTAAAAAATCTCTTCTTTTCATGGTAAGTGCAGTTAGTTATTAAAAGGAATAAGAAAGACAAAGCAAGATGCTCAATTTGCCCCCGAACACTTCCTTAAAGATAACAATTTCAACTAACTAATTTAAAACACAGAATAATGGTTAGTTCGTGCAGGATACGGGACAAGGCTCATTCAATGTACCTCCTTGTTTCTTTACCTTTCAAAAAAAAATACCACCGCGATCAGCGGTGGTATCTATTGTATTCAAATCTAACTTAATTTATTTGGCCTCAAGGAAATCCTGAAAGTTCATGAGTTCTATAGTGTCCATGTCTTTAATTTTCTTCTTGATCTTGGTAAGGTCTTCCTTAGCTTTCATGAAGCGATCTGAAATGATACTCAGATTCTCTAGATCGGCAGCAGATGGTTTATCATAACTTCCGGCCAATTTGCTGTAAAGGTCAGCCATTTTCTCACGTAACTGAGGTTCGGCTGAACCCACATAATTGTCACCGGTGGTAACGACAAGCGTTTTCTTAAGATCATTAAGTCTTGTATTGATCTTAGTGTTTTTTTGCTCATTTGTCTTTATTATCAGTTCATCTACTTCATATACCAGATATGCCAGTTCCTGAGTCATATCGTATAATTGCATGGTAATTCTATTCTTAATTTCTCTGTCTTGAGGTGTCAAAGGAGATTGAGCATCATAAACCAATTCAAAAGGATGTTCAAAAGTTTCTTTCCCTTTGGTGATAACAGCCTTATAGCTACCCGCAGGGACCTGAGGAGAGGTAAATCCCCCAAAGCTAAAGGTTTTCCCTTTAGCTACCTTAGGTTGTTTCCGCGTGTACGACCAATTTACAATGTTGATCCCCTTGGATTTTCCAGGCCCTAATTCCACGATCGTATTCCCATCCATATCCTGGATCTCCATTGTCATTTTCCCGAAAGTGTGCCGTTTATTCAGATAATACTTGATCTGAGCATTGTTGGTTTTATTCCCTCCAACAAATTGGGTTTCTGTACCAAAATTTCCCCCAAAGGAGCTTTTCTCATTAATAACGGTAGGGTCATTGCTAAAAAAATGAAGCGTCTTACCCAATACCTCCTCGTTGATCTCCCTCAATGGTGAAATGTCATCTATAATGATCACACCGCGACCATGGGTCCCAAGTACCAGATCATTAGTCTTTTTCTGGAGGGCAATAAAATGTACTGCCACAGCAGGCATGTTATTGGTAAACTTACTCCAACTCTGCCCCCCGTCAATAGAAATGTAAAGGCCAAATTCGGTCCCTAAAAAAAGTAAGTTTGGATTAACGTAATCTTCCTGAATATTCCTTACAAAACCTTCTACCTCAGATGTTATAATATTGGTCCAGGTTTTTCCGTAGTCTGTGGTTTTAAAAGCATAAGGTGTCATGTCATTCATGGTATGCCCATCGAATACCGCATAGGCAGTACCCTTATCAAAAGTACTCGCCTCAATATGATAACACCAGGTGTTTTTTGGCAGGCCTGAGATATTTGCTACTGTATTAGACCAGGTCTTACCACCGTTTTGGGTGAGTTGAACATTGCCATCATCCGTTCCTACCCAGATAATGTTTTCATCGAGGGGCGACTCAGCAATGGTAAAAATAGTAGTGTGATTCTCTGCACCGGAGTTATCCTTAGACAAGCCTCCTGAGTCTTCCTGATTCTGTTTTAATGGGTCATTCGTCGTAAGATCCGGGGAAATAATTTCCCAAGTATCACCCATATCTTCTGATCTGTGAAGAAACTGGCTTCCCATATAAAAACGATCCGGCTGGTGTTCACTTATAGCCATGGGAGCATTCCAGTTGAATCGCAATTTAGGTGTTCCTTTTGAAGGTTGCGGTTGAATGGTCTTGTTAAGTCTCTTATCTACATCAATGCGCCATACATTTTCAGCGCCCTGCATTTCAGAATAAATTATATTCTTGGTGGGATGTTTCAATACCCTGAATCCGTCTCCTGCACCAATGGAATTCCAGTCTCTTGCCGTTACACCGCCGGGTGAAGACGATGGCCCATACCAGGAACCGTTATCCTGAAGTCCGCCGTATACATTATAAGGCTCTTCATTGTCTACACTGATATGATAGAATTGAGACAAGGGTAAATTTTCTACTATTTCCATGGTAGTGCCGCCATTCCAGCTGCGGTATACTCCACCATCGGTCCCTACAAACATAATGTCCGAATCCAGAATACTAAAAGCAATATCATGAATGTCACTGTGCATATTCCCGAGGTTCTTGAAGGTTTTGCCGCCATCCCTGGAAATTGATCCACTAAGCCCACCTTTGACCACAACATTCTCATCCTTTGGATCTACTACAATTCTGGAAAAATAAAAAGGTCTTACTGTGATCCCAAAATCATTATTCAGTTGCTCCCAATTTTCACCGGCATCAATACTTTTGTATAGTCCTTTCTTCTCATCTTTTTCCGCTTCGATCACCGTATAAAGTACTTTGGGATTTGAAGGTGCTACTGCGATCGCCAATCGGCCAAGGTCTCCTTCGGGAAAACCTTTATGTATCTTATTCCAGCTGCTTCCTCCATCTGTTGATTTATACAGAGCGCTGTTACTTCCGCCAGACATAAAAGACCAGCCAGTTCTCCGAAATTCCCACATAGAGGCATATAAGGTAGCAGGATCACTCGGATCCATTGCCAGGTCTGCACAACCCGTCTTCTCATCAAGATAAAGAACATTCTCCCAAGTACTTCCTCCATCAGTTGATCTATAAACGCCTCTCTCCTTACTGTCACCCCATAAAGCACCAAGAACAGCAACAAATATCTCATTAGAGTTTGTAGGGTTCACAATGATATTTGCGATACGTTCAGATTTTTCCAGGCCTAATTTTTTCCAATTCGATCCACCGTCTGTAGATCTGTATAATCCATCTCCAATAGTTACACTGTTGCGAGTCCAGGTTTCGCCCGTGCCCACATAAATAGTGTTATCCGGATCGTTCGGATCTAGTGCTATAGCCCCGATTGACTGGCAGTATTCATCGAAAATAGGATTAAAAGTGGTGCCGGCATCGTTAGATTTCCATACTCCTCCTCCTGCTGAACCAGCGTAGATGATACGACTATTGTCAGGATGTACTTCCATGTCATTGATCCTTCCACTCATCAGTGCAGGCCCTATGTGCCTGGCTGTCATATCCCCGAATAACTCTTTCCCTTTGATCGCCTTAGTCTGCTGTCCATTGCCTGCGAAAGGAAACCAGAGGACAATGGTCATCATGGCAAATAAAATATGTTTCATATAGTTGATTAATTAAAAAGACCCTCATTAGAGGGTCGTTATAAGTTAAATAGATTATTTTTTTTCTTCGGTTACTGTTTCCTCAGGAAAAACAAAGGCTGCTCCATCTACGACCGGATTAAGCTCTATACTTTCTATGGTTAACGGATTTGAAGCACCGTCTTTTATTCCCTGTGTCATAGA
>JABDQS010000154.1 GCA_013042125.1 Eudoraea sp. | reverse complement strand
GGGGATATCGGGGACCACAATATCAATACCTTGCAGAAATAAAAAAGCTCCTCTTAAAGAGAAGCTTTCTACTGTACAGGCGGAGAGACTCGAACTCTCACACCTCACGGCACTAGATCCTAAGTCTAGCGTGTCTACCAATTCCACCACGCCTGCATCAATTTATTACTTGTAGGCAGTAGATCCTAAATCTAGCTTGCTACCTCCCGATAGATATCGGGACCACCACGCCTGCAAGTCCCGTCTTATACGGGGCTGCAAATATAAGTCAAAATTTCAATTTTTAAATAATTCAATCACAAAAAAATCCTTACAGATTTTGTAAATTTAACCTTTAATCAAAGCCGTATTCATGCAAGAGCCTAAAGCCTATATTGAAGAGAACAAAGACCGATTCCTGAATGAACTTATTGAAATATTAAAAATACCCTCTATTAGTGCCGACTCAGCCTTTTCGCACGACGTACTTCATATGGCAGAAATAGTAGAGAAATCCTTGCAGGCTGCAGGCTGCAGCCATACTGAGATCTGTGAGACAGAAGGCTATCCCATAGTGTACGGGGAACATATGATTGATCCCTCTCTTCCAACAGTATTGGTATATGGGCACTACGACGTACAACCACCGGATCCTCTGGACCTTTGGGATTCACCCCCTTTTGAGCCTGTTATTAAACAAACCAATTTACACCCGGAAGGCGCAATCTATGCACGAGGCGCATCCGACGACAAAGGCCAGATGTACATGCATGTAAAAGCTTTGGAATACATGGTAAACAATAAAGTATTACCGTGCAATGTAAAATTCATGATAGAAGGAGAAGAGGAAGTGGGTAGTAACAGCCTGGTCACCTTTGTAAAAGATCACAAGGAAAAATTGGCTAATGACATTATTTTGATCTCAGATACTGGGATGATCGCTAAGGATATCCCATCTGTTACTGCCGGATTAAGAGGTTTGAGTTATGTGGAAGTAGAAGTGACAGGACCCAACAGGGATCTGCATTCAGGCTTATACGGTGGCGCCGTAGCCAATCCTATCAATGTGCTGGCCAAAATGATCGCTTCGCTCCATGATGAGAACAATCATATCACTATCCCCGGATTCTATGATAAGGTACAGGAGCTTTCTAAGGAAGAAAGAGCTGCCATGGCTGAGGCCCCCTTCAACATAGAGGATTATAAAAGGGCTCTCGATATTGAGGAAGTATACGGTGAAAAAGGATATACGACCAATGAACGCAATTCGATTAGGCCCACACTCGATGTTAATGGTATATGGGGCGGCTATACAGGGGAAGGTGCCAAAACGGTTATTCCCAGTAAAGCGTACGCTAAAATATCTATGCGGCTGGTGCCGGACCAGGATTGGCACGAAATCACGGATCTTTTTACTGCCCATTTTGAAAGTATTGCCCCTAAAGGTGTGCGGGTGAAGGTAACCCCACATCACGGAGGCCAGGGCTATGTAACTCCCGTTGAGAACATTGGATATAAAGCTGCCGAAAAAGCGTATACAACTACCTTTGGAAGGTCTCCTATTCCCGAGCGCAGTGGAGGAAGTATCCCGATCGTTGCCTTGTTTGAAGAGGAAATGGATAGTAAGACCATACTTATGGGTTTTGGATTGGATAGTGATGCCATCCATTCTCCAAATGAGCATTTTGGTGTAGGAAATTACCTGAAAGGCATAGAGACCATTCCTTATTTCTATCAGTATTTCACTGAATTATCTAAATAATACGGTCTTTTCAAAAATAACTTCATTTTCTTGTAACAATTATAGCAGGGTTGCGTTCTAATAGTCTATCAATCAATTTAGAACACTGTTATGATACTACGATTTTTTATCCTCTGTTCAGGGGCAGACACCTCTATTCTTGAAACTTGCTCACAAGGTGAACGAAACAAATACGCCGGTATTGGCGCTACTGTTTTCTTTACCGCGGTAATGGCATTTATTGCGGCCGGTTATGCCCTTTTTACTGTTTTTGACAATGTGTATACAGCACTGGCCTTTGGTTTTATCTGGGGCCTTTTGATCTTTAATTTAGACCGGTTTATTG
>JABDQS010000158.1 GCA_013042125.1 Eudoraea sp. | reverse complement strand
GGCATTGAAGACATGATCTTACGAATATTGTCTGTTGCGATCTGGTGACCTAACCCGCGCGATCCTGTGTGGATCAAGACTACCACCATTCCTTTAGAGAGGCCATAAGCCGCAGCAATGGATGTATCATAAATCTCCTCTACATAATCTACCTCCACAAAATGATTTCCCGATCCAATGGTACCCAGTTGATCAGCTCCCCTTTTTTTAGCCATATCGGAAACAAGGGACGGATCCGCGTCCTCCAGTCGGCCTTTACTTTCCATAAATGCCAGATCCTCTTTATCTCCGTATCCTTTTTCAACGGCCCACTCGGCACCTTTGAGTAATACCTGGTCTATTTCTGCCGATGAAAGTTTAATTTGTCCGCCTTTTCCCATCCCGGAGGGGATCTGGGCATATAATTCCCTGGATAACTCCTCCAGTTTCCCTTTAATTTCTTCAATATTCTGACTTGAAGTGAGTAGTCTGACCCCGCAGTTGATATCATAACCAATACCCCCCGGAGAAATTGCTCCTTCCGGATACAAAGTGGCCGCTACGCCTCCAATAGGAAAGCCATATCCTTCGTGAACATCTGGCATTACCAGTGAAGCTCCCTTTATCCCGGGGAGGGATGCGGCATTGACCAATTGCACTAACGATCTGTCTTCCATTATGGCCTCTAGCAGGGGTTCAGAAGCCAGGATCCTTGCGGGTACGCGCATATTAGATCGGAAAGATCTGGGGATCTCCCACAAATAGTCTTCTATTCTATTAATATCCGCTCTCTTGATCTTCATCTTTTAAATATCAAAAATAATTGTGGTTTCCCAATCTCCCTCATTATTCCTTTGCACATCAGCCTCATGGTAGGTCACTGCCTTGATTTCCTCATCAAAACCCTGGTTATAGGGCCTTCCAAAAATGGCTGCCCTTATAATTCTCTCTGACAGTTCAAAAAAATGTACCTCGCAAAAGATGGCTTTTTCTGCGCAGGAGGCCGATAATACCTCCGATAGAAAATCGATAAGGAGGCAGGTGCCATCAGACGCTGTGATATCAATTTGCCGCTTTAGGCTGAGCCGGTCTTTCCGGTCGCAAAACCTACTTTTTAAAATATTACCCATTCCTATTACTCCTGCCCGAAACAAGTCTTCCAATCCTGTACCCGTAATTCTCATACGGATATCGGCCGTGTGGGGAAGGTATTGGATGTTCATTTTTTAATAGCTTTCACAACCACAAAAGAGCCTTCTCCAAAGCCAGGCTTTGGAAGTTGTATTTCTTCGATCTCTTCTAAATCCCCGAAAAGGGTCTGGTTGAATTCCAGGTCTCTGAATCCTGCTTCCTTAAGCAAATTCTGGATCCGGTCTACGCTGAAGAAATTGGCCTTGGCGTAAAACGTACTTCGACGACGTTTTTCAATATACTGTTTTGCCACACTCTTGTCCTTATCTAAAAATCCTATTAGCACAGCACCATTGTGCTTTAAAACCCTGTGTGCTTCGGCAAGTGCATTTCTTAAATTATCCAAATGGCAAATGGTTACAAAAAGTACGAAGTCGAATTGAAGGTCAGCATATGGTAAGCGTTCGGCGATTCCCGAGATCACCTCAATTCCTCTGTTGATGGCTTTTTCTGCCATGCCGTCAGCTGGTTCAACACCTTCTTTAATCCCCAGCGGAAGTGAAAACCTTCCTGTGCCAAGGCCCACTTCAATTCCCCTGATGTTTTCTGGAAGTTTCGTCAGCTGTTCCCTGATGGCAGCTATCTCAGATTGATAGACCTCCGGATAATCCTCGTACCATTTTTCATATTCCTCTACGTTTTGTTCAAATATTTCTTTGTGTGCCATCGTCTTAATATTTTATGATTTCTTTCCTTAAAGGTCATCAGAATAAAGAGGATAAGAAATGACTTAAATCAAGAACGACATCTTTGTTCATTTTTTTGGGCATCAGCTTAGAACTTATACTGTATATAAAAAGAAAAGTACCGCTAATAGCCTTACAGCTCTTAAACGGCACTTTCCTGACCAACCAAACTAATTAAACAAAAACAACTTTATTGGTCCATTACAGAGAAGGTAACTTTGGCGTTTACGCGATATTCAGAGATGCTGTTATCGACTACAGTTACTTGCATATCCTGTACGTAAACCGATTTGATATCCCTGACGGTCTTTGAGACTTCATCAATGATATTTTGTACAGCTCCTTCAAAACTTTCGGTAGAATTGCCTAATAT
>JABDQS010000149.1 GCA_013042125.1 Eudoraea sp. | reverse complement strand
TTCTCTATCTGATCCGGAAAATACAAGCCGCCCGAAGTGCTTTCTGCAAGTTGAGATAATTTCTCATAATCACTTGAAACAAATAGCTGTTCAAGATTAAAATCTTCTATTGAAAATCGGCCACTTTTTGTGAAGTTGGTCCCTTCAACTGTAACAGTGAAAGCGTATTCACCTGCTGGCAGATCATTAATATCCACCTCGTATTCCGAATCTCCCAAGAAGAGAATACGCTCATCTGCATACGCGTTATTCAAACCCTTAAGGCTTAATTTCAGGGTGGCATCAGCATCAAAGACATACGTAGCATCAAAAAAGGAGGCCTTGATCTTTTTCTCAGTGATTCCCTGATAGATCAATTCATTGGTCACTGAGAGACGCTCCCTGTTTTGATCGGTTGTGAGATAAAGGATCAACTTATTGATGAAGGTGTCAAAATTCTCAAAATTCTGATCATTTCTAAAACTTTGTATACGCCATTTCCAGATGTTCTCTCCAAAGAGATATGCGTGCCGGCCAGTGTCATCAGACAAAACTGGCAATAACGGATCTTGAAGAACAACACCTTTTATTTGTTGGTCCAAGATACTTTCATAAGGTTTGGTAATGAGAATGTCACCCAGGCTACCCTCCAGAGGCGGAAAATCTGCCACATAAAAATCTGAAAGATCGAACAGACCAAAAGAAGGGTTTAATACCGCTAAGATATCCTCATCCTGATTAAAGCTGGTGCGCTCTATTCCTTTTTGGGCCCTATTGAGAAAATTCCAATCCGTTTTGGGTCCGGCAACGGTAAAAGTATTGACTTTAACATCTTGTATATATTGAAAAATGCCTGAAAATGATCGTGATGGCTGATACAGAATAAGCATGTTGTATTGGCTTAACTCCTCATTAGATATGGTAGGGCCTGCCAAAACAACTGAACGTTGACTGTTGCTTTCTATGGCTTTGATGAGGGCTCCCAGATCCGGATGCATTACTTCGGAAACAATAGCGATCCTCGTTTTCTCATCAATAACCTCAATGGATAGTCTTCTTTTGTTATTATATGTATTGCGCTCTCCGGGGATAGGATCCAGAGCTATATCTAACGTTTTTAAACCTACGGATGAAGCCTGAAGAGCTGTTACTATCTTTTTGGAATTACGTTGACCCGAGAGTTCCAGTATCTCCCGAAACACGGTTCTGCCATCTAATTGAATTGTAATATTGCTGCGGATAGGAATTTCTCCCTGATAGGAAACAAAAAATTCAACAGGAAAGGTATTTTCTAAAAAAGCATATCTATTAACATTCACCTGATTAATACTCAGATCCGAATAGGTAGTTGTGTCTCCCACTACTATCGCATTTACAGGAAATTTAACAGCCTCACCCATAAACTCATAAGCTTCTCCTACAGTTTGATTCCCATCAGACAATAATACGACCATGGCCGCATTTCCTTTGAATGCTGAATTTACAGAGGAAAGTGCTTTGGATATATTGGTTGCTTCTTCATCAAAAGACAAGCTATCAGAATTCTTAACTCCAAGGCCAAAAGAATAGGCGGAAAGATCAAACTTTTCTTTCAACTCGGCGCTATTGACAAGCTGATCCCTCAGACGTACCATTTGCTCATCAGCATCTCCGGATTTGATAGAGTAAGAATTGTCTGATAATATTATAAGATCTTGTTTTTTAGTTAGTAAAGAGGTTTTGGTAAAGCTTGGGTTTAACAACAAAAGGAATACGCCAAAAACACCAATAAAGCGCAGAACAGCCAAAGGGATTTGAAGCCTCCTATTTCTTTTACTCTTGTAGAAGTATTGAAAAAAGACAATTAATAAGGATATAAGCGCTGCAAGGAATAGTCCTACCAATGTGGCTGTTTGCATGTATCGCTTCTTTTAATCGCTTTATTAATTTAGTAGATATGCCATCACATCCTTCGGAATTTACAGCACATATTTGGCCTATTTCTAAGTGAGCATGCCCCCATCAACATGGAGAACCTGCCCTGTTACATATGCTGAGAGATCCGAAGCGAGGAATAAGCATGCGTTGGCGACGTCTTCCGGACTTCCACCTCTTTTTAATGGGATAGCGTCTCGCCAGGATTGAACGGTCTTTTCATCCAATTTTCCGGTCATTTCAGTCTCAATAAACCCCGGAGCTATAGCATTACTCCTGATGTTTCTCGATCCCAGTTCTAATGCCACAGATTTTGTAAATCCTATAATACCCGCTTTTGATGCCGCGTAATTCGACTGCCCGGCATTTCCTTTTACTCCAACCACGCTACTCATATTAATAATGGAGCCATGTCGCTGTTTTAAAAAGGTTCGTTGAACAGCCTTGGTCATGTTAAAAACAGATTTCAGATTGATCTCAATTACAGAATCAAAGTCGTCCTCATTCATTCGCATCAAAAGGTTGTCCTTTGTGATCCCAGCATTGTTGATCAGGACGTCAATACCGCCAAAATCTTCCAATACTGCAGCGATCAGGGCTTCAGATTCCGAGAAACTTGCCGCATTACTTTTATAGGCTTTTGCTTTTATGCCCAGATCCGTTAACTCCTTTTGCAGTTCTATCGCCGGACCTTCACTGGAGCTGTATGTAAATGCGATATTGGCTCCATGATTGGCAAAAACACGTGCTATACCAGACCCAATTCCTCTGCTTGCTCCGGTGATAATGACATTCTTTCCTTCTAATAGTTTCATATGAATGTGTATATACTTTAGATTCTATTCAAAGATACATTTTGTCTTGCGTAAGGCGAAAAAAAATCCCGATACGATCGGGATATAAATTTTGATAAGGCTTATTAGCCCATTACTTCTTTTACTTTCTTGCCAATTTCTGCAGGAGAATCCACCACATGGATACCACAATCCCGCATAATTCGTTTTTTGGCCTGAGCAGTATCATCACTTCCACCTACAATGGCTCCCGCATGGCCCATTGTTCTTCCTGCCGGTGCAGTTTCACCTGCGATGAATCCGACAATAGGTTTTTTACTACCACTGGCCTTATACCAATTGGCGGCATCTGCTTCTAGCTGCCCCCCT
>JABDQS010000142.1 GCA_013042125.1 Eudoraea sp. | reverse complement strand
GTCCCAGGCACTATTAGCAGATGATTCGATAAAAAAAGTTCTTTCAAAAGGGAATAACAAGATGCCCTCGTATTCATCTATGGCATTCACATACCAATTGGCGCTGGCGGAGATCTTCCATTGGGTTGCGAGATCCTGACTTAACAAAATTTCCATTCCGGAATTTGTTGCTCTCCCCGTATTCTCATATACCCGGTTGATAATGTCGTAATCCGGATTTGAATCGTCTATACTAAATATGCGCTGATATTGATCTTTGATTATCCTGTGATACACTGCAGAAAATAAGGAACCACTATCCCAGGAATATTTATGTGCCACTTCAAACGAATTCGTGAATTGAGGTCTCAGGTATGGATTTCCAACCTTCAAAAGTTCGGGATCGTCATATTTTGGAAAGATTCTTAACTCAGGTTCTCCGGGCCTGTCTACACGCCTGTTGTAAAAGGCTGATATTTTGTTTTGCGGTCCGATCTTGTAGGTAAAGCGCGTACTGGGGAATAGCTCAAAATAATTGTATTTATCATTGTTCGGATAGTAGGCATTAGCAGGATCGATATCGTAGAATACATTGGTTTGTTCTGTCCGTAGCCCGGCTTCAATGTCGTAATTTTCTTTCTCAAGGACGTAATTAAAATAGGCGGCATACAAATTCTCACCCCAATCCGAAAAATCACCAAGATCAGGATAGATTATAGAATTGTTCCCCGGGGTAATGGTATAGGTAACCGGTAATCTTCTAATTCTGACCTTAGCCCCTAGTTCCATCCGTCCATTTTTTAAAGGCCGAACATAATCTGCAGAAAGACTGGTGGTAGTTTCAATTGCTCTGATATTGGTCTTATCTCGCCCAAGGCGTACGACAGAACTATCATTCAGAGAATAGGTCTCATCTTCCAGACCTTGTGTATATTGTATGTCTGCTTGTAATGTATGTCCTGGTTGTTCAAATTTATGACGATAGCTGGTTGATGCATTAATATACCTTGTTACTTCTTCTTCTTCCCAGGTGTAAAGTCTTTGCCTGGCATCTGTATTCAGATCAATAAAGGCCACCTGCGCCGTATCAATGTGTTTTTCACGATCATACAGTCCTGAAAAGGTGATACTGTTATTCTCATCTAGATTATAGTCTATACCACCATTAATGATGGCTCTGAATTGACGTCGATTCTCGGGTACCTGTGAAATGATGTTTCGGCCATCCTCATAATTTCTTGTAGTGAATTCGTTATTGGGCAAGGCTTCCTGAATTATGAATTCTGATTGAAGAAAATAATTCAGTTTATCTCTTCTGTAGTTAAGGTTCAGACTTGGTATTAGTTTTGGGTTAGTGCTGTAGGAACCCAAGTTTGTATTGGTATCTTCTTTTCGTTTCCCAAGGGCTCCCAATCCAAATGACAATCCGACATCACCATTTAGTCCGGTTTCTTTTTCTTTTTTGTAAACAAGATTGATGATCCCTGCAAAACCATTGGCGTCGTATTTGGCGGAAGGATTATTAATGATCTCGATCTTCTCGATATTTGAAGCGGGAATGGTACCCAGGCCTTTTTGATTTCCAAATCCGGTAAGACTACTTTGTTTCCCATCGATGAGGATCACCACTTTGTCACTACCACGTAAGATCACTTTCCCATCCTGATCAAAGGCAACGCCGGGCATAGTCTTCATGGCATCGAGTACAGAACCGCCCGACTGTGCAATGTTATTCTCAAGTGTATAGGACTTTCGATTAAGGGCTGCATTTGTTGTTGCCTCTTTACCTATAACCTCAACTTGTTCAAGGACCTCAGCAGATACTCCCAATGAGATTTGTCCTAGATCAAAAATAGTGTTGAGCCCATCTGCGACCAGGACCCTTTCGGATGTGGCATAGCCTATGAATGAAAAATTAATTCGGTATCTCCCTAATGGCAGCTCCTGAATCTTAAACCTACCTTCTTCATCAGTAATGGCGCCTGTAACCAGGGTGGAATCCTGAAATTTTAATACAGTTGCATTTGCAAATGACAAGGGCTCTAAAGTCATTGAGTCCAGAATCTGCCCACTGACCGTTACTTTCTCCTGACCATTTGCTATGAAATAGCTGAGTATAACTATAAATAAAAGAAAATATATACGCACTTTCTGTAGTTACCTACGCAATGATACAATAGTATCCTACAGAAATTTTGAATAAAGCGAAAATTTAACACAGTACATCAGAGCTAAATCCAAGAAAGAAAATAAGAAGAGAATATTAGGATTAGGAAAAGACACCAAAAAGAGCCAGGATCAGGGAGACTACAACAGCAGCCAGAATAAGTACAAGGACCACGACCATAACTTTTAAAAAGCCATTTAATACCCTTGTCCCTATGGTGATTTGTTCTTCCATGATTTACGTGGTTTAGTGTAATGTACTAAATAAAGCCCAAAAGTGGCCTATTAGCAGCGGTCAATTTCACAAAAAAAAGACGTTCTATTGCATTTTAAAGATGTGCGGCCAAAATTCTCGACCAATGGCTAAATTCTTCTCAGGCAGCTTTTTGCGGGCTTAATTTCTTGCTTAATTCTTCCAGGGAGATCCCTTTGGTCTCGGGCATCATAAAGATGACAAAAAGTAGTTGCAAGACCATCATAAAGGCAAAGATACTAAAGACAATACCGGGTCCTATACTGCTAAATAGGAAGGGGATGGAAGATGGAATAATGGCCGCCAGGACCCAATGCACAGAACAGCCGAAACTTTGCCCATAACTTCTGAGATGGTTGGGAAATATCTCCGAGATAAATACCCAGATCACAGAACCTTGTCCTATAGCATGTGCTGCGATAAACACAAAAAGGAAAATAGCAACCGCCATACCTTCCCATGCAAAGAAGAAAGCGCAGGCCACCAGTGATAAAGAAACTATATAACCTACAGATCCTATATACATCAATTGCTTTCTGCCCATCCTGTCAATAAGGTAAATGCCGATCAGGGTAAAAACCATATTGGTAACACCTATTCCAATACTGCTTAACAGGGCTGTGCTGGCTCCCAATCCGGCTTCTTCAAGAATTCTTGGGGCGTAATACAAAAATGCATTGATCCCGGAAAGTTGGTTAAAAAATGCGAGTAAGAATGCCAGCATCAATGGAAATCTATACTTGCGGATAAAAATGTTTTCTCCGGGGATAGTATTCAAATTCTCTAGTTTCACATCCTCCAGGAGTTGGTCAATATTTACTTTGGGATTAATACTGATCAAAACATTCTTGGCTTCTTCAAAACGCGATTTGCTCAACAGCCAACGAGGACTCTTTGGGATACCAAAAGACATTACCGTATAAATAGCTGCCGGAATGGCCTCAACGCCTACCATCCACCTCCATGCATTTTCTCCGATACCACTTAATAAGTAGTTGGAGAAGAAGGCGATAAGGATACCAAATACAATATTGAACTGATAAAGTCCCACTAACTTCCCCCTGTCTTTGGCAGGAGCTATTTCTGAAATATAAGAAGGAGCGGCCACTGTGGAGGCCCCTACGCCCAGCCCCCCGATGAACCTGAAAACGGCAAACGTAATAGGGTCATTTGCAAATGCGGATCCCAGTGCAGAGACCGTGTAAAGTACACCTATCCAGATCAGTGTTTTCTTTCGACCTAGTTTGTTGGTGGGGATACCGCCTAATAAGGCTCCTACTACCGTGCCCCAAAGTGCCATCCCTATAACCACTATTCCGTGAAAACTATCAGAAGATTGCCAAAGGGCCTGCAGACTTTTCTCTGCCCCTGAGATAACTACAGTGTCAAAGCCAAAAAGAAATCCGGCTAAAGCCGCTGTGATTGAAAAGCGAAGGATCTTCTTGTCCATGATGGTTTGGTTTTATGTAAATCTATGTAAAATTCTTTCAAGTAGTAAATTCCGAGAACTGCACCTACCTACTTAATTGTTCCGTAATATAGGCCAGTATCTTTTTACCGGCACCCCTTTGCTCTTTAATAAAGCGGGCGTTGATTTTTCCCATCTTATCCCTAAGCGAACTATCCCGGGTTAGATCCTCAATTTGCTGTGTAAAGGACGCTTCCGAATCAACTACTGAAATACCGCCTAACTTAACCAATTCTATGGCTTCATTAAACCCGTCGTATTGAGGCCCAATGATCACCGGGATCCCAAAAACTGCCGGTTCCAGTGTATTGTGAAGTCCTGTCGCAAAACCTCCACCTACATACGCCATATCAGCATACGCGTATACTCTGGTCAATATGCCAATGGTATCCAGAATAAGAACCTGATGATCTGATATATCCTTATCCCCTATTTCCGAGTAACAGATGAACCTCCCCGGCAAAGCTTCTTTTATTTTAGCAAGATGTCCTTCTTTGATATCGTGAGGAGCGATCACTATCTTTAAGGAAGTTTTTGTATTCTGCAAATAATACATCAATAAGGCCTCATCTTCCGGCCAGGAACTTCCCAGCACCAAACAAAGTGAGTGGCCTTTGAAGGTTTCCATAAAGGGCAGGCTGTTGTCTCTCTCAAGGATCTCACTTACCCGGTCAAAACGAGTGTCCCCGGAAACAGAGCTGTTTTGTAATCCAATACCCTGCAACAGATCCTTGGAGGCCACATCCTGAACAAAAAGATGGGTAAATTGCCCTAAAGCCGTCCTCATAAAACCTCCATACCACTTAAAGAAGACCTGCTTTGAAGTAAACCTGCCCGAGATCATTAAAGTAGGTACATTCCTTTTCCCGAGTCCTCTTAGATAATTGGGCCATACCTCGTATTTCACAAAAATGGCAATCAGAGGCTGAACCATCTCCAAAAAGCTATCCACATTTTTAGCAGTGTCCATAGGAAGGTAGGTGATCAGATGGGCTTCTCCAGATTCCTTTTTAACCTCATATCCCGAAGGAGAGAAAAAGGTGACCAGTATCTTATGATCGGGATACATGTTCCTCAGTTCTTTGATCACCGGGAGCCCTTGTTCAAATTCACCAAGCGATGCTGTATGTATCCAGATAATCTTATCCCTGCCACTAAGATGTTTTTTTAAAAAAGAAGGGACCCGCTGCCGACCTTTAATAAAAAGCCGCAATTTTGGATTGAAGATTGCCGGGATCTTTAATAAATGCCAGCTAATGGAGATCGCAAGATTATAGAGGAAATACACCAATGCTTCGTTTGTCGCTAAAATACGCTTCTTTGGGAAATTACATTGTTAGCCGTTCCTTAATTTTGTAATTTTACGGGCATAGATTTCAAGCATGAAGAAAATACAAATGGTAGACCTGGTAGGTCAGTATCAGGAGATCAAGGAAGAGGTAAACGTTTCTGTTCAACAGGTTTTTGATACAGCTGCCTTTATCAATGGCCCGGAAGTACAAGCGTTCCAAAAAGAACTTGAGGACTATCTCGGGATCAAGCATGTGATCCCTTGTGCCAATGGAACAGACGCACTCCAAATTGCGATGATGGGGCTGGGACTGAAACCCGGGGATGAGGTCATTACTGCCGATTTTACTTTTGCAGCCACTGTTGAGGTCATCGGACTTTTGGGACTTACTCCTGTTCTTGTTGATGTGGATCCTGAAACCTACAATATAGATCCGGTTGCCGTGGAGAAAGCGATCACTTCAAAGACAAAGGCCATTGTTCCTGTGCACTTGTTTGGTCAATGTGCTCCCATGGACACTTTACTGGAGATTGCAGAGAAACATAAACTTTTTCTAATTGAAGATAATGCTCAGGCCATAGGAGCTACCCATACATTTAAAGATGGTAGTAAGAAAAAAGCAGGGACCATGGGCCATCTAGGCGCTACCTCGTTTTTCCCTTCAAAGAATTTAGGCTGTTATGGTGATGGAGGGGCCATATTTACGAATGATGATGATCTTGCTCATTACATAAGAGGCATCGTAAATCACGGGATGTACGAGCGCTATCATCATGATGTTATTGGTGTGAATTCCAGACTCGATTCCATACAGGCGGTTGTACTGCGCGCAAAATTACCCAGGCTAGATGCCTATTGCGAACGCAGGAGAGAAGCTGCCAGAAAATACAATGCAGCATTTCGGGGGAACAAAGCCATTATCCTGCCTAAAACAGTGAATAATTGTGAAGGTATTTGCAGTACTTGTGATTGTCATGTTTTTCACCAGTACACCCTTAGGATCACAAATGGGAAACGAGATGCCCTTGCATCTCATTTAGCGGAGAAAGGGATCCCTTTTGGGATCTATTATCCAATTCCACTTCACAACCAGAAAGCCTATAAGGATTCGCGTTACAATGAAGCGGACTTTCCTGTGACCAACCAATTGGTAAAAGAAGTGATCTCCCTTCCTATGCATACTGAATTAGATGATGAACAAATAGGTTTCATCACTAAAACCATACTTGATTTTATCTAAAGAATATGAAAATACTTGTAACAGGGGGCCTTGGATTCATCGGCTCCCATACCTCAGTTGAATTACAACAGAAAGGCTATGAGGTTGTGATCATTGATAATTGTTCCAATTCCTCAGAAGAGGTGCTGGATGGGATCACTGCGATAACAGGAAAAAGACCAATTTTCGAAAAGATCGACCTTAGGAATAAAGAAGATGTATCCGACTTTTTTCAGCGGCATGCAGATATTGATGGGGTTATCCATTTTGCAGCTTCAAAAGCGGTTGGAGAAAGTGTAGATAAACCCTTATTG
>JABDQS010000001.1 GCA_013042125.1 Eudoraea sp. | reverse complement strand
ATCTGCAACCGGAATGGAGTGTACGGGACAAAGTGACCACGCTTATTGTAGACTATGTAATGAAGAACCCTAAATGGAAGGTCTCTCTTCAAACGCATAAATACCTTAATATCCCCTAATAGGTATTCAAACTTTCAAAAAGTAAAAAAACTATGAGGTATGGTGGTTCTTAACGTCCGCCATTGGCTTGCAGGTCCTGTATACATTCCTGGTCCAGGCTTGGTACTGCGGCTTTTCCAGCCGAAATGCGTTTATTCATAACACCCAGTAAACCACCCCCAAATTGAAGTTCGGCACGCATCAGGCAGCCATCGATATCACAATGATGTTCTGCATTGGGATCTTCATGAGCATTCACAGGTTGTGAACCAAGATCAACAAGGCCTAAAAGGTGGCCAAATTCGTGGTTCAGTGTAGCTGTTTCCGCATCTTCAACGGTGATCTGATTACTATTTACAGCCAATTCCCTAACGGTAGCCTCATAGATAACCATAGAGGTATTTCTGTATACGGCACCAAGTGTTACCGTCCCTTCCTGCGGGTCATCAGTATCCGATGGTGCATCCGCGAAATAAATATAGATCGCCAGCGTAGATCCGTCATTATAAATTGTTCTATTCTCAGTTTCGAGGTCAGCAATTTCCTGAAGAGTAAGATCATTCTCGTTTGGGCTGGGTAATTCCAGATATTGTATCTCTATATCTTCTTTAAAAGTGAGTTGCTGCAGAAAGGTCTGAAAATTATTCATAGCCTCGCCACTGGGCTGAAACCCGGTAACATAGGCAATTTCGATCACTAATTTTGTAAATGTTTCGTTGGAGAGGATGTCATTGGCTGAATCACCCGTAGCCAGCAAATTAGCCGATTTGTCTATAGGATCTGGTAAGGTACCCGAGCTGCCAGAATCCTTGGTGCAGGCCGCTACCAGAAACAGACTGAAAATTAATATGTATACTTTTTTCATAGAATGCATTATTCAAAGCTATAATATCTACCTATCTATAACAAGTTAGGGCACAAAAACCCTACATAAAACGACTAATAGACCCCTCTATTATACGCCTGCTGTTAAATTTAGATGGTAGTCGTATTGTATCCTTTTCTTATTAATAGGATTTAGGACTGCTCTTGTCCTGACTGAAACATTGTGCTGAATATAGAGTAATTCTCTCAAAAGTAGGATATTTGTGTCATCCATGAAAAAATAAGATCAATCTATGGAAACTGATTTTTTCTAAACCGAATAATATGAAGGAGGAGCTGAAACAACTTCCCCGGAAAGCAACCGAAAAAAGGGCCGAGAACAAAAAATTTTTTGGCCGACTCAAGAAAAGTCCTCCCAGGGATCTGGATTATACCATGCAAGAGCTTCATGAGGCTGAATTTCAGAGAACCGATTGCCTTAGCTGTGCCAATTGCTGTAAGACAACAGGCCCCCTTTTTACCAGAATTGATATAGAAAGAATTTCCAAGCATCTTAAAATAAGGGCCTCTGCCTTTGAAGAAAGGTATTTGAGAACAGACGAAGATGGCGATAAGGTGTTACAGCAGCTTCCCTGTACATTTTTAGGAACGGACAACTACTGCAGTATTTATGAAGTAAGGCCCAAAGCATGCAGGGAATACCCTCATACGGACCGTAAAAAATTTCAGCAACTGGGGGCACTTACCATAAAGAACACCTTTGTTTGTCCTGCAGCGTATAACATCGTAGAGGAAATGAAACGACGTATCAAGGTATAGGACCCATACGTCTGTTTTCTCTGAAAATGGTTATTTTTGAAACCATGGAAACCATTATTCAATATTTTGAAACGATCCCTTCCAGTCACAGGAGTATCTTATTGGTGCTAGGGATCAGTTTTTTCTGGCTGCTGGAAGGGGCCGTTCCCTTATTTCGTTTCCGATATAAAAAATGGCGACACGCATTGCCTAATTTCTTTTTTACATTAACCACTATCGTCATAAATTTTGCCCTGGCTTTTCTGCTTTTAAAAACGAGTGATTGGGTGGCAGCCAATGATTTTGGAATTATCAACTGGTTACCGGAAATGCCTCTTTGGGGATATATTCTTCTGGGAGTTCTCTTGCTGGATCTCATCGGGGCCTATTTAGCACATTATGTGGAACACAATGTAAAGCCTCTTTGGATGATCCATTTGGTGCACCACACGGATCATGAGGTAGATACTACCACGGCTAATCGGCACCATCCACTGGAAAGTTTAATTCGATTTGTCTTTACCCTGGCCGGAGTTTTTCTGGTAGGTACCCCCATCGGCATTGTTATGTTATATCAATCTCTATCACTGGTAGCCACACAATTTGGTCACGCCAACATCCGACTACCAAGGAAAGTAGATCATGCCATTAGCTGGGTACTGGTCTCTCCGGATATGCATAAGGTTCATCATCACTTTGTATTGCCTTATACAGATTCTAATTATGGAAATATCTTTTCTATCTGGGATAGGTTATTTGGCACCTATATGGAGCTGGATCGGGATACCATTGTATACGGGGTAGATACTTTTCCCGATAAGAAGGAGAATGGCAGTATTATAGGCTTGTTAAAACAACCCTTTCACAAATACCGCAAGCCTACCGGAGGTTCTCCAAATACTCAGGGGTAGATAAGATATTTCTCCCTTATCCTGGTAAATTTTTCCAGATCTGCCTGCCAGGTGGCCCTTATATCCTCCTCACTCATTCCGGCTTCTATCTGTTTTTGAAGTTGTGCTGTCCCCGCATGTTTACTAAATCCGGAAGTATTAAAAAAGGCACTTTTCTTCTGGCAATGTTGGTATGCTTTAACTATCCATTGCAGTGATACTTTAGATTGCCTTGGAGCCTTACTAAGATCTTCTCCATAACAAACTGTCCCCATGTGTTTGGGCGATTTGGCGCCCACGTTGGGTTCAGGAGTATAGGTAAAAGGAAACGCGGCTTTATCCAAAAAAGGAGCTCCATATCGCTGAAATTGAAATTCAGTACCCCGACCTGCATTGATATTGGTCCCCTCAAATAATCCCAGACTGGGATACAAGTTAATAGATTGGTCATTTGGGAGATTCGGAGAGGGTCTGATGGGCAAGCTATAGGTGCTATTATGCGTATAGTTCTCTAAAGGAATGATTGTTAGTTCTGCCCTGGCCTCCTTTTCCAGCCATCCTTCCCCATTGATCATTTGGGCGTACTCCCCAATGCTCATCCCGTAAACCAGCGGAATGGGCGTCATTCCAAGAAAGCTGCTTAGCTCAGCTTCCATGGTTGGACCATCTATATAATGCCCGTTGGGATTGGGCCTGTCTAACACTATAACAGCTATGTTGTTTTCTGAACATGCTTCCATAACTAACTGCAGGGTAGCGATATAGGTATAAAACCGAACACCTACGTCCTGGATATCAAATACCATCACATCTATTCCTTGCAGGTCCTCTTTCTTCGGTTTTCTGTGGGCCCCATACAATGAAATAATTGGTAAACCGGTACGCAGATCCACGCCATCTTCTACTTTTTCACCGGCATCGGCCATGCCCCTGAAACCATGCTCAGGAGAAAATACACGTTTAATAGAAATGTTGAGGCTAATGAGGGAATCTACCAAATGGGTATAGGTAGACAGGCTATCCCCTGAACCTGCATCTCCTTTAAATATCACACTAGTCTGATTGGCTACCACTCCGATATTTTTACCCTCTAAAAGAGGGAGGTAGTCGTTAGTTTTATTGGCCCCAACGATGATATTGATTGTGTTTTGCAAGGTATCTGCTGCCAGGAGTCCTTCCTGCATGGCAGTTGTTCTTTGAACCTTTTCACCACAAGAGATCAGCATTATGATCGTGAAAAAGCACAGCACCAAAAAAGAAAGCTTACTATTCCAATTTTTAATAAATTCTTTCCCCTTGTTCCAAGAAACATGGACAACTAACAGGGGAAAACTGTATTTTTGATTCTCTAAAAAAAGCATCGGTTGAATTTAGAACTGTTTATCGCAAAACGCCTTGTCAAAGGTAAGCAGCATAAAATTAGCATATCTGCCCCTATTATAAAAATAGCAATTGCCGCTATTGCCCTGGGGATACTGATGATGTTGATCGCTATGGCAACCGGTGTTGGCCTTAAGTATAAGATTAGAGAAAAGATCGCTGCTTTTAATGGCCATATTCAGATCTATAATTACGACAATAACATCTCGGACGTATCCGTCGTCCCGGTATCTCTGCAGCAAGATTTTTACCCGAATTTTAACCTGGTTGAAGGTGTTCAGCATATACAGGCAGTTGCCACAAAAGCGGGAATAATCAGGACAGAAGATACCTTTGAAGGAATCATTGCCAAGGGAGTAGGGAAGGACTATGACTGGACGGTCTTTGAGGATTTTATCATAGAGGGAACCCTGCCTTCCTATACTTCAGAGCTCAATACGGAGGTGCTGATGTCTCAGCTTATGGCCAGCAGGCTACAAATGGGCGTAGGAGATGAATTCTTCACGCTTTTTTTAAAACAAGAAGATCCTTCCAAAGTTCCCAATCAGCGCAAGTTCATGATCACGGGGATCTATGACAGCGGATTTGAAGAGTTCGATGGCACCTATATTTTTGTTGATATTCGTCATATTCAAAGAATGAATCAATGGGCAGAGGATGAAGTCGGGAATTTTGAGATCTTTCTGGATGATTTTGATGCCATTGATGAGAAGAGTCAGGAGATCTATGGAAAGACGCTTTCTATGCTGGATACTCAGACCATTAAGAATAAATATTACAAGATCTTTGAATGGATAGGCCTGTTCGATTTTAATATTGCTATTATCATTGGGATCATGATAATCGTAGGAGGGATCAATATGATCACGGCCCTTCTGGTACTGATCTTGGAGAGAACACCTATGATCGGTGTTTTAAAAGCACTGGGAGCAGACAACTGGAGCATACGGAAGGTGTTTTTGTACAATGCAGCATACCTCATCCTTATTGGCCTTTTCTGGGGGAACCTTTTGGGATTAGGCCTGATCTGGCTTCAGGATAGGTTCCGGTATTTTAAATTTCCCAATCCTCAGGAATACTATATAGACTATATCCCGGTTTATATAGATCTTCCTACTATTTTACTTCTCAATCTTGGCGTGTTATTACTTTGTATGAGCATGTTATTGATCCCATCCTATATAATTACCAGAATAACCCCGGTGAAAGCCATCAAATTCGATTAAAAAAGATGTGTTTATCATTTTTCACAGGGATAAATAAAAATTAAGCCAAATAATCTTTCCTCTTAGGCCTTCATTTAGGGAACTAGTATCTTTGTGCTCGTTATGAAGTACGCAGAAAATATATTGGGGACCATTGGCAATACCCCCATGGTGAAAATGAATGCCCTGACTAAGGAATTACCCTGTCTTGTGCTCGCAAAATATGAGACATTTAACCCCGGTAATTCCGTGAAGGACCGTATGGCCCTTACAATGGTGGAAGATGCTGTTGCTGCAGGGAAACTAAAACCGGGAGGCACCATAATAGAGGGTACTTCCGGGAATACAGGGATGGGTCTGGCTCTTGTAGCGGCGGTGAAAGGATATAAGATGATCTGTGTTATAAGTGACAAGCAATCCAAAGAGAAAGTAGACATCCTGAAAGGAATGGGCAGCAAGGTCTATGTTTGTCCTACAGATGTGGCCCCGGAAGATCCAAGAAGCTACTATTCTACTGCTAAAAGGCTTTCTGAGGAAATACCTAATTCCTGGTATGTAAATCAATACGATAACCCTTCTAATACAAAAGCACATTTTCAATCAACCGGACCCGAGATCTGGGATCAGACGGACGGTAAAGTGACTCATTTTGTTGTAGGCGTAGGTACCGGGGGTACCATTTCCGGGGTAGGGGCCTATTTAAAGTCAAAAAATCCCAATATCAAAGTATGGGGAGTGGATACTTATGGCTCGGTGTTTAAGAAATATCACGAGACGGGAATATTCGACAAGAATGAGATATATCCCTATATAACTGAAGGTATTGGGGAAGACATTCTGCCGGAGAATGTTAATTTCGATATTATCGATGGCTTTACCAAGGTAACCGATAAAGACGCAGCTGTGTATACCCGGCGCCTGGCAAGGGAGGAAGGTATGTTCCTGGGTAATTCCGCAGGTGCAGCAATTAAAGGGGTGCTCCAATTAAAAGAACACTTCAGTAAAGATGATGTGGTGGTCGTTCTTTTCCATGATCATGGAAGCAGATATGTTGGAAAGATCTATAATGACGATTGGATGCGCAAACAAGGCTTTTTAGAATAGTTTTGGTATCTTTTAAGCTAATTATTATAAAATAATCTAAAGTACTTTCAAGGCTTACAAATGGCAGCCACTTTTTAAATACAACTATGGTAATTCTCCAGAATAAAGGACAAAAAGTGAGTATCGAACAGGGAGAACTACTAAGTTACCAGGTTGATGGCTATGAACTCATGCATCAGATCGGGAGTCCGGGATGGGGCCACACAGATACAGAAATGTTTCCTATTATAGGTCCAACCGATAAAGCCGGTTTCAGGGTGCATGTACCCAGGGGAAATGCCATTCAGGATCAGCATGGACTTTTGCGGGAACTCTCATATACGATGGAAAAGAAGGAAGATACTACGGTTAGCTTCGTAAAGGAATATGCCGCCGGCACCGTCGTTTTAAATTCCAAATTTCCGGATAGATCAACAGCGCAACGTCTTATTTGGCCCTACAGTTTTAAATTCAAAAAGACCTTTAGTTTAACAGAGAATTCTTTAAAGATCAATTTTAATGTTAGCGGTGAAAAGGATATGCCCTTTATGATAGGGTACCATCCTGCTTTTAAATTGCGCACCTCCAAAGCACAAATTAAAACATCATCGGCATCCTATAGTTTGGAGGAGATCATGAAAGCAGGTAACCGTGCAGTTGAGGTTCCTCAGAAAGAAGAACTATTTTTGGAGGACGAACGAGTAATTCGTATTCAAACAAAGGGGTTTGGCCATTTTATGTTATGGTCGCCGGTAGAGAATATGATCTGTGTTGAACCTATCACTTTCTATCCCTACGCTGTAGATCAGGCCTTCTTACATGAAGGATTTATATATTTAGGTGATTCAAATGCAAAATTTCAAATAGAAATAGGATTAATACCATAAAAATGGAAACGAATAAGGAGCATTTAACGTCAAAGCAGATAGAAGAACAGTACGGATATCTATTTGAAGAGGAATTGCTAAAGGAGATCGAAGCCGTGGGTGTGCTTCGGAAGGTAGCGGAAGGCGACTTTCTTATGGATATTGGAGATCCCATCCTGTCCATGCCTTTGATCATTAGCGGTGCCATTAAGATCTTAAGTGAAGACAAGGAGGGAGATGAACTGCTCTTGTATTTTATAGAGAAGGGAGATACATGTGCCATGACCTTGTCTTGTTGTCTACAAAAAGGTAATAGTACCATCAGAGCGGTGGCCGAATCGGATGCTCAGTTACTAATGGTCCCTATAGAGAAAATGGAAGAATGGATGGGGCGTTACAGAAGTTGGCGCCATTTTATACTAGACAGTTATCACGATAGAATGCAGGAGCTTTTGGAAACGGTAGATACCCTGGCTTTTATGAATATGGATCAACGTCTTTTTAAATACTTAAAGGACAAGGCGATGGTAAATCAAAACGATGTTATCCAAACAACCCATCAGGATATAGCGGCCGACCTTCACACCTCCAGGGTAGTGATTTCCAGATTACTTAAGAAGATGGAGCACGATGGAAAAATTAAGTTGCATCGCAGCCAGATTCAGCTGATAGAATTTTAATAATTAAGATCTGCTGTGTAAGCAGATCAACGTATATGCAAAAGATATTTCCATTTTTAAGCTGGATACGTACCTATAAGTTGCCTTATCTTCCCGGTGATCTGATGGCCGGGCTAACAGTTGCCATCGTACTGATCCCGCAGGGATTGGCATATGCGTTAATTGCCGGGTTACCCGCCGTCTATGGCTTGTACGCCTCTCTTGTACCTTTGATCATGTATACATTTATGGGCACTTCCCGTGCTTTAGGGGTAGGTCCGGTGGCTATGGATTCGCTATTGGTGGCTGCAGGTCTCGGTGCCATCGCTTCTGTTGGCCCTGATAATTATGTTGCAATGGCCATTTTGCTTGCCTTCCTGGTGGGCGGTATACAGTTGATACTTGGCTTACTCAGGATG